>DASYMB010000188.1:0-3952 GCA_036009285.1 Pyrinomonadaceae bacterium
ATTCGCGAATCGGACGATTCCAGGTGAGCTTTCCTACTTCAACCAGGAATCCGGCCGCAACTGCGGTAAAGAGTTTGGTGTTCGACGCAATCGGAAATAGCGTGGTCGACGTGATTGGCAATTTCTTTTCGTAGTCGCGATAACCATAGCCTTTGGCGAAAACGAGTTTGTCGTTCACCACTATGCCGACGCCAATGCCCGGCGCGTTCCAGTCTTTGAGGACCCTTTCCATGTAAGCATCAAAGCCCTGAAGCTTCTGCGCAACTTTCGCGCTTTCGTCCTGCGCGTAAACGGGCAAACTGAAACTGAGCACAACCAGCAGCAGGCTGACGACCGTCTGGCTTAACAGCAAACGGGCGCGGGGGTGTTGTCTATACGGGCGCATGATTTCCTCCGTTAACGATTTGAAAACTGTTTGGTTATGAACTATGCGGTCAACTTTTGGAGTGCGGCGACTGTCACCGCTTTGGCCCGCGGCTCGGCGCTGCCTTCTTAGCGATTGATAATCCGCGCGAAATTACTGCGACAGATCGCAGTGAGCAAAGCGCGGACGGGTCAGTGCACTCCAAATAAACGCAATACTTATCGTTAAGGTTTCGCCTTCCAGTCGTCAGTAACGATTGCCCAGCGCTCATGATCTCGCCAGCGGCCGGAAATTTTCAGATAGCGCCGCGAATATCCTTCCCGAATAAATCCGGCGCGTCTGACCAAAGCAATTGAGGCATTGTTCCCGGGCTGAATGTTTGCTTCGAGACGATGTAGCTTCAAGCCCTGAAAAGCGTAGCGGAGCGCAAGTCGGAGGGCTTCAGTCATATAACCCTGGCCGGCGTACTGCGCGCCGATGTAGTAGCCGAGATAAGCACTCTGAAATCCACCGCGAAAAATCTGACTCAAATTGATCGCGCCGATGATCGCACCGTCTGTTACGAGGCAAATGAGAAGACTGACTGAGTCCTCTCGACCTGACTTCCGCAGGAAGGCGGCAAACTGTTCCGGCGTTTTTGGCGGAGACACCAGGCCGCGATGAAAGCTGACGCTGGTCCGGTTGAGCGAGATGAACTCCGTTTGATCCTTTCTGGTTGGAGATCGCAGGAGTATTCTGGCGCCGACGATTGGAAGAGTCTTCATCTTGAGCGGAGTTCTTGTTGGAAGTCGGAACCCTGCGGTTTGAACTAAGGGCAGTAGTTCACAATTACAGGAATCAAGATTTCCATTGTCAAAACCTCAACTATTGAATCGATAGAGCCGCTGCAGCGTGGCTTGAAGTGTCTCCGGTTACGATTTACCGATTTTTCTATTTACTATTTACCATTTACGATTCACTTCTTTAAAGCGGCAGCCGAACTGAAAACACGGCGCCGCCGCCTTGCGCGTTTGCGGCGGTCAAGGTTCCACCGTGTTGAGTTATCACGCGATGAGCGAGGGCCAGGCCGATTCCATGTCCGCTCGCTTTGGTGGTGAAGAAGGGAATGAAGATGCGCTCGAGGTCGGCGGTCGGAATTCCTTCACCCGTATCTTTTATCTCAACCATAGCCCACTGCTTGCCGGCTTTATCTCGCTCGCTTGAACTGAAAACTTCGACGCGACGATCAGTTTGGGTTTCGGGAATCGCTTCCGCGGCGTTGCGGATTAGGTTGCTGAGCGCTTGACGCAGCATCCGTTCGTCGGCGCGGATTATGTTAGGCGCAGCGGTTGGCGAGACGCCCGCGGTCCCAGTAATTACCAGCTCAGCTTCGGACTGTTTGAAAACTGGCGCGAGCTCGGTTGTGCACTCGACGATTAGTTCATCCAGATTCACTTCGTCGAGTTGCAGCGGTTGCGGCCGCGCGAAGTTTAAAAACGAAGTGACCATTTCAGAGAGGTTGCGCACTTCGTTTAGCAGCGACGAGGCAGTGCCGCGCGCCCGCTCATCCAGCTCCAGGCTTTGCAGCAGTTGCACGTAACCATGAAGCGTAGCAATTGCATTTTTGAATTCGTGGGCGAGTCCGGCGGACATCTCGCCCAGGCTTTCGAGATTTTTCTTCAACGCCACCTGCTCGCGCAGTTGCGTGACCTCGGTGATGTCGGTTAAGAGACAAAGGGCGCCGCGAGGTCCGCGATCTTCGGAGAGTTCAATGGGTGCGACCGTGGCGCCCAGCCGGCGCGGTATTTGTTCCGCAGTTAGCGTTTCAATCTCTTCGCGGCGATAAACGTTTCCGCTCTTGAGACATTCCCCGACCATCTCGGCAAGCTGCGGAATCTTGTGAAGAATCATCGCTACTGGTTGGCCCAGCGCGCTGCCGTCAACTCCGAGCAGGGCGCGGCCGGGAGCGTTGATGGCCATCGAATGACCCCTGGCATCGAAAGCGATCAGTGCCGATGGAACGCTGGCGACGATGCGTTCGCTAAATCTTTCGGCCGAATCTGCGCGCTTGCTCGCTTGTTTGCTCAACTGCTCGAGCGCTTTTCGTTGCTCCTGAAGTTGGGCCACAACTGACTGAAAAGTCTCCAGCACAAACTCCGCTTCATCTTTCGACTTCGGCGCCCTTGATTCAATCGGCGCCTTCTCCGCTTCACCCACAAGCTGCCGATAGGGACGAAACACCCAGCGCAGAAAAAAAAGAATGCAGACGAGCGTGCCGAGGAGAATGGCGACGAAGGCGGTGAGCAGAAGCGGACCGCGCGTGGCAGGCGTGGCTGGCGTGAGGGCATAAAGCAACACGGCAAACAAGGTTGCCAGGAGAAAGAAACCTGTCAGGAGAGTGAGTCCGAATTGGTAACGGGTTCTGGTCATTAAACGAGATGGACTTTGGACTTTGGTCTTTCGGCTTGGCCTTTTGTACTTCGTGTTTTGAACTTCGAGCTTTGCTTGTTTCTCAAGTGTGATACTCAAGACCAAAGTGCGAAGATCCAAGTACAAAGACCAAAGCCCAAAAACCAAAGACCAGAAAGTTATCGAAACTGCCCGGCGTACCACTCGACGATCTGCGAGCCGACGAGCAACGCCGCAATCGCGCCGATGCCAAGGAAAACGCCGAAAGGCAAAAGCATCTGCATATTTCGTTTACCTTGCCGCAGCATCAGAGCGATGCCAATCAACGATCCGGAGAAGACCCCCATAAAGATGTTCAGAATCGTGAGTCGCCAACCCAGATAGGCGCCAACCATAAACATCATCTTCACATCGCCCAGGCCCATTGCTTCCACGCCGCGTAGTTTTTCCCAAATCCAACCCATCAACCATAAAGAACCGCCGCCAACTAATGCCCCGATGAACGCCCCCACGAGCGACGCTCCCCAGAGCGGCATGCCGGCTAGCACCCCGCCCATCAGCATGTCGAGGTCGTCGAAGTAAGGCCGGCCCATCAGGTAGGGGAGAGCTGCGCGAGCGACGAGTGCAAAAACAATCCCCGGATAGGTGATCGCGTTTGGCAGAATCATGTGCTCAGCGTCGATGAAGATCAGGGCCGTGATCGCGGTAACGAAAATCAGGTCAAACGGTAATGCCCAGGTCAGCCCGTCGCGCCAGGTAACAGCGACCCAAAGAAGCGCCGTCAAGGTTTCCACCGCCGGATAGCGCGCTGAAATGTGCACCTTGCATGATCGGCAACGCCCGCGCAGCATGAGATAACTCAGCACCGGTACGTTATCGTAAAAGGCGATGGTTGCTCCGCACGAGGGACAGCGCGAACTGGGAAGGACAATCGACTCCTCGCGCGGCAGGCGGTGGACCACCACATTCAGAAAGCTGCCGATGACCGCGCCGAAGAGCCCGGCTACGACGTAGATGAATGATTGCGGAATCAGGTTCAAGTCAGGAAGGACTGCTGTCAGGGAAAGATGCATCGAAGGGGATTGTATCTTATTTCTCGATGGTAAATGAGAAATCGTGGATTCAACTTACAACTGCAACAGTTGAATTCTTTTTCGCTCCAGCGGAGCGAGATGTTTATAGCTCGAGTGCACTCAAAGA
>DASYMB010000189.1:0-5148 GCA_036009285.1 Pyrinomonadaceae bacterium
TTCTGCTGCATGAAAGTCTCGGCGGTGGCGGCACAGTGTCTTTGATGACTGATGCCCAAGGGAAAACTTTTTCGACGGCGCTGCTTAGGATGGTGATTGAGATCTCGGACGAGGAAGCTCAGCACCTTGAACTGATTCAGGATTGATGGCCGCGATGCAGAGTTGGGGCAAGCCCGTGAAGTTAACAATGCGGCTCCTGAATTTTCTGCAACGGTGAATATGGAGTGCGGCGAGCTGTCGCCGCTTTGTTCTTTAGCAGCTTGCTGCTGCTGTCTTGAGATCCAGATTCATTCAGGCTGCGACAGGTCGCAGACGCCCAAAGCGGTGACAGGTCACCGCACTCCAAAGTGCAGGTAATAAATGGCTCAAGAAACCAATCCGATTCTTTATCAGGTTGATGGTGCAGTCGCGCGCGTCACACTGAATCGGCCTGAGAAGAGAAACGCGCTAAACGACGCGCTGGTAAGTGCACTCAAGGACGCTTTGCGGCGGGCCAACAACAATGCGGCTGTCCGGGTTGTTGTGATTTCTGGCGCCGGCCGTGATTTTTGTTCAGGCGCTGACCTCGCGGCGTTGCAAAAGATCGCAGACGGCACCGTGGCGGAAAATTTAGACGATGCACGTTCGCTGATGGAACTTTTCACGTTGATAAGACAAGTCGCGGTTCCAGTGATAGCAGCGGTGCGCGGTAAAGCGCTCGCGGGCGGGTGCGGGCTCGCGAGTGCATGCGACCTGGTACTCGCCTCGACAACTGCGCGCTTCGGTTATCCGGAAGTAAAAATTGGATTCGTTCCGGCGATGGTGATGGCAATTCTGCGCCGGAACGTTTCAGAAAAACGCGCCTTCGAATTACTCACTCGCGGCGCCGAGATTGGCGCGGACGAAGCTAAAGAGATTGGACTCGCCAATCAAGTCTTCAGTGAAGCTGACTTTGAAGACGAGGTCACCGCCTATGTTCGCGGCTTCGAGCAGATGAGCAAAGCGGCCGTCGCGTTAACCAAGACATTGCTTTATCAAATGGATGGAATGGCATTTGGCGCCGCGCTCGAGACCGGGGTCGACGTAAACGTCATGGCGCGGATGACAGAAGATTGCCAAAAGGGTATTGCCAGCTTTTTGAAGAAGAAGTAGCCGGCGCGTGTTCGCATGCTCCCCTCGATAATTTGCGCGGTCAACCCTACTTTCAGTTTGACGCGCGAGTCACGAAGAATTTCAAAATCAGAGAGCGGTCAAATCTGGCTCTGATCTTCCAGGTCTTTGATTTCACTAACAGAGCGAATTTTGGAAATAACTATGTGACCGACGTTCGTCAGGGTAATTTCGCAACGCCTACGAATTTCCTAACGCCGAGCGGCGTGATTGTTCCGCATAGCCTTTCAGCAGAAGTGGGTGCGAGATTTAGCTTTTAGTAGTGAAACTAATCAGGCGCAGGTTGAAGGTGGCGGATTCTCTGCCACTTTTTTTACCCAGCAAGTTTCCCCTCAAGTTTCCCATAGAGTTTCAACGCCTGTGAGATAACCGGATCGCTGATGTGACTGACCAGGCCGAGTTCCAGAGCCTCATGACTGCTATACCGGCGGGCCGTCGCGAAGAATTCTAAAGCGCGCGCGCGACCGATTACGCGCGGCAGTCTTTGAGTCCCTCCCCAACCAGTGACGATCCCGAGTCTCGCGCCCGGATGTGAAAAGACGGCGGACTCTGAAGCAACGCGGATGTCGCAAGCGAGCGCGAAATCAAGACCACCACCCATGCAGTAGCCGTTGATCGCCGCAATCGTTAGCGGCCTGGCTTCAGCTATTGTTTGAAATAATTCCTGGCCAAACTTTGAAAAGCGTAATGCGGCTTCAGTATCGAGTTGTGATAGTTCACGTATGTTTGCGCCGGACGCAAAAACGTCGTCGGTACCCGTGAAGATCACAGTTTGAATATCGGCGCGCGAAAACAAACGCGACGTGGTTCGACTTAGATCCTGAAGCGTGGCGATGGAGAGGGGATTGCGCTCGGCAGGACGGTTAAGGCGCACGACAGCAACAGTACCGGTGACCTCAGTGATAGTTGGCGGTGAGTCGTCGTCGATCATTCAGAGACGGGACATGGTATTTCGAGTTAGACGAGTAGGCCGTTAGAAAGTAGTTGTCACTCGCGCGGCTTAACGTTTTCACGAAGAAACTTGACGATGTTTCCGGTAGACGTTCCCGGAAGGAAAATTTCCGCGACGCCCTGTGACTTTAGTTTAGCGATGTCATCCTGCGGAACGATTCCACCGAGCAGCACCAGACAGTCGTCCATCCCCTGATCGCGAAGCAGTTGCACGATGCGCGGGCAGAGGGTGTTGTGTGCGCCGCTCAGAATGGAAACGCCGACCGCGTCAACGTCTTCCTGCAGCGCGGCCGCCGCAATCATCTCCGGCGTTTGACGCAGGCCGGTGTAAATCACTTCCATGCCGGCATCGCGCAAAGCGCGCGCGATGATCTTGGCGCCACGATCGTGGCCGTCGAGACCGGGCTTGGCGACGAGCACGCGAATTTTCCGTTCGTTCATAGTCACCATTCTACATCAACGAACGAACTGACCAAGCGGTCCATCGCGTTTGATGAAAGGCTTAAGCTGCGAATAGCTGAAGAAATAATGGCCCTCAGGCTCAAAGGCCTTGATTGCGTGGGGGAAGCCCGCATCGTAGAGAAACGTGATGCCGCGCGCGCCAACGGAAAATTCGTCGAGATTTTTCACTTCAAACTTCAGAACCTCGTCCGCTTCCCGCCGGATTGCTGTCTCGTCAGGTGGCTCACCAGTTTCCGCGTTCTCTTTGTCGATTTGCGTCAGCTCTTGTTGGAGTTTGCGATCGACTGTGGCAGCGAGCTCCTCGAGCCTGGCGGATTCAAAAGCGGCCGAGGCGCCGACAACGCGGCCGTCTTTTAAGTTGAGCAGGAAGTGCCTGGTATGCTCGTCCGGATATGCACCTATGCCGCTCTGCGTAAAAGTAAGGTCGAGCAGATAGTTCCTGTTGTAGTTGACAACGTAGCTGAATTCGCTGAGCCAGGCATCCTCGCGATATTCCTTCAATGAATAGTCAAATATGTTTTTGAAGTCGAGCGTCGAACGCACCCGACGCAACACTGTGGCGTCGCTTAATCCACCGATGACCGGATACGTGACCACCGCTCGCTTCCGCTCAGGGAACTGTTTTGCTAACGCACCGCTGCGGACTAGCACGATTCTGCGGCGCTGGATGATTGCATGATCTGTAGATCGAAGAAGCCGGACGTTGAGTTGACCTGCATACAAGCTGAGGCTATTGAAACTCAGGATTGATGTGAAAACCAGTATTAGCTTTTGCATGGGATCAGAAGGCGAGCGGACTGAGAGAAATTTAGAGAGTTAAAACGCAGGTTCTTCGTAGACGCCATAAACATCCCGCAAGGCAGAACAAATCTCACCAAGCGTGGCATACGCGCGCACTGCCGCAATGGTGGCAGGCATGGTGTTTTCAGCGTTCTGAGCAGCACGCTTGAGTTTTTCAAGCGCGTTGCTGACCGCTCCATCGTCGCGCTTAG
This sequence comes from Pyrinomonadaceae bacterium, assembly GCA_036009285.1. Lineage (GTDB taxonomy): Bacteria > Acidobacteriota > Blastocatellia > Pyrinomonadales > Pyrinomonadaceae > PSRF01. The sequence continues at coordinate 3,555 of DASYMB010000189.1, forward strand.
CGCGCGCCTGATTGAGGCGTTCGATCTGATGATCGCGAACTGATTCATCAATCGCCAGGATCGGAATCTGGGTTTCTCCGGCCATCGCATACTTGTTGACGCCGACGATTACCTGAGCGCCCCGCTCAACAGCCTTCTGGTACTGATAAGCCGAGTCCTGGATTTCTCTTTGCGGGAACCCTTTCTCTATAGCAGCGACCATTCCACCCATCGCATCGATCTTGCGGAAATAATCGAGCGCGCCGCGCTCCATCTTATCGGTGAGCGCCTCTACGAAGTATGAACCACCGAGCGGATCGATTGTATTTGCCACCCCGGTTTCTTCGGCGATGATTTGCTGAGTTCGCAATGCGATCAACGCTGCTTGATCTGTAGGCAGCGCCAGCGCTTCATCGTAAGCATCGGTGTGCAAGCTTTGCGTTCCCCCTAACACTCCCGCAAGCGCCTGAATCGCTACCCGGACAATGTTGTTCAGCGGCTGCTGTACAGTGAGCGAAACGCCCGCAGTCTGAGTGTGAAAGCGAAGCTTGAGCGTGCGTTCGTTGGTTGAACCAAAACGATCGCGCATCTCCCTGGCCCATATCCGCCGGGCAGCTCGATACTTCGCAACTTCCTCGAAGAAGTCGTTGTGGGCATTGAAGAAGAAAGAGATTCGCGGAACGAAGACGTCCAGATCCAAGCCTGCCTTAAGACCCCACTCGACATACTCGAGCCCGTCGCGTAACGTGAAAGCAAGTTCCTGAACTGCCGTCGCGCCTGCTTCGCGAATGTGATAGCCGCTCACGGAGATGGGATTGTAACGAGGCACATGTTGAGTGCAGAACTCGAACGTATCCACCACCAGCTTCATCGCGGGTTGAATTGGATAAATCCATTCCTTCTGCGCGATGTACTCCTTGAGAATATCGTTTTGCAGGGTGCCGGAAATCTTCTTCCAATCCGCGCCCTGTTTCTCCGCTACCACCAAATACATCGCTAACAACACCGAGGCCGGGGCATTAATCGTCTGAGAGACCGTGACCAGCTCGAGCGGAATCTTATCGAACAACACTTCCATGTCGGCCAATGACGAAACCGCCACGCCACATTTGCCGACTTCTCCTTCAGATAAAGGAGAGTCAGCGTCGTAGCCCATCAGTGTGGGGAGGTCATAAGCCACGGAGAGACCTGTCTGCCCCTGTTCGAGAAGGTATCGGAAGCGTGAGTTAGTTTCTTCCGGAGTACTGAACCCGGCGAACTGCCGCATGGTCCAGATCTTTCCGCGATAACCTGTGGGATGAATGCCGCGGGTGTAGGGAAACTCGCCCGGGAACGAAATATCGCGAGAGAAATCCGTGTGGGTTATGTCGGTGGGAGTGTAGAGTCGACCAACCTCCTCGAGCGAAACGCTCTCGAAGCGTTTGTTCATCTCGGGATGTTTCTGAATGATCGGTTCAAGCGTTTCACGCTCCCAACGTTCAACGTCTTCTTCGATAGGAGAACCGAGCTCTTTAGTTTCAGACATATCACTCTCACGATCACTCAAGTGGACTTGAGAATTTGATATTAGTGGAGCCGTATTCGACTGTCAACATAGCTAAACTGCGCATTTTAT
>DASYMB010000190.1:0-2730 GCA_036009285.1 Pyrinomonadaceae bacterium
CCAATGTCTTTGAAGGTAGCTCGCACATTCAAGAAAAGAACTACGCTGAGGCAGACGACCACGACTGCCAGCGCGATGGTTCGCCAAAGCGCCTTCAGGTCAGCTTCATCTACCGGCATTGTGGAGCTGGGCCGATCGAGAAACGGTTGCAACTCATCGAGCACGTCAGTTGAAAGTCGAGTCAACGTGGACCGTGTCCCCTGTAGCCACGGCTGAAGCGCAAAGGCAGAAAACATCACTGCGAATGGCGGCCAGTATTCGGCTATTCGTTTCCAGCGCGCCGTCATAATCATGAGCACCGTCGCGAAAACCAGAAAGAACAACGAGTGATGAGCGCGCTTGCGGTCCGCCGGATCGAAAGCGAGGTAACCCACCACCATCGCCGCGCAGGCGACAATCGAGTTACCAAGAAACTCCCATGAGTCGTAGGGATACCATTCCTTCCCGACGCTGGTTGAAAACTCGGAAGCCGTGATCTTGGTTTTCAAGTGTTCGTAAAAGAGGTGGAGGTTCATTGGGAAGTAGGGATTGATAGTTAACCCGGCTATCGTTCCCAAAAGTACCCAGGCGATAGGCCGCCACTCAAAGCGATGTTCAGTCCAACCGATGACGGCGGTCCAAATGAAGGCGGCCAGGATCAGCAATACGAACATGTCGTAAGTTAGAGCAAAGATGAAACCAAGCGGCAGGAGGGGCCAATATTTTTTTGTGAACAGCAGATGGATTCCGATTACCAGATAAATAATGGCAAACGGCGGCGCCTTGGCCATGTTGAGCCGGTAGAGAAATGGCGCCGAACACCCGAGCAACGCGAGCAGCCAAATGAGCGGGTAACGAATGCGATAGCGCACCAGCAACCAGTAACAGGAAAATACAGCCACGCTCGCGAAGATAGCTGCGGAGATTTTTGCTCCGAGCCGCAGGTCGCCAAACCAGGTGAATGGCATCTGAAAGAAGTGGAAAAGCAGATGATGATCGACGTAGTGTTTCGGATTGAGCGTAGTAAACGGCAGCCATGTGAACAGCGGCGGAAAACTATGATTGCGCAAAGACTCCCATAACAGGCGGCTCCACTTGATGTGATAGTAGCCGTCAAAATCTCCGCAACAGATTGCCGAGGTTGAGAATTGCAGTTGCCAGAATATCAGGCCGATAGCTGCAGCGCCGGCGCCGAGTTGCACTGCGCGTAATGCAGATTCAGATTGAAGAACTGCGGGAAGACGCGAGGGTTTCATCTATCGCCAACTGCTCTATGATGAGTGCAATTTAGTTTCACAGTTGTTCGATAAGTTCGAGAAAGGCGCGCGGGTCAAGCGGCTTAGTCACATGTTCGTTGAAGCCGGCGGTCAGCGAGCGATTGCGATCGTCAAACATCGAGTAGCCCGTGACCGCAACCATCGGCACGCTTTCATATCCCGGCAGCGATCTCAAGGCCTGGGCGAGTTGATAGCCGTTCATTTCGGGCATGCCGATATCGGAGATGATCACATCGAAGTGGTGCTCGCGAGCTAACGCAATCGCCTCCTGAGCGCGGGAAGCCGTCGACACTTCAAACCCCGCGTGCGTTAAGAGCACCGCGAGCATGTCTGTAACGTCGGCGACGTCATCGACGATCAGGGCCCAGCGGTTGTTTGAAGATTTCCTGGTTGACGATTGTCTGTCCGGCGAATTCGAAGTGGATTGATCTCCGCCAGACGACAGAAACTGACTCGAAAGTTGCATCAGACTCCAATAATCAGGAAAGGAAGTCGGGACAAAGTTTGACTCGATCATCGGAACCTTCCGCAGTTGAGCTTTCGAATGCTTCGGTGTAAACGGGGGAACTTAATGTAGCCGAAAGAAGAATTCCTGTCTAGGAATTCTGTATAAAGTGCGGCGACCTGTCGCCGCTTTTGCCTGAGGCGGCCTGACGCCGTTGGCGGCAGCGAAATTCACTACGATGGCTGCGACAGCCGCATCCGACCAAAGCGGTGACAGGTCACCGCACTCCAAAGAGCGGCTCGCCGCTGGATTCTGTGTTAGGTTCTTCGCGCGATGTATCCAGCCGGCAATCTTTTCATTCCTGTGGACCACGGCCGTCTCGAGGCAATCCTCAAAGAGCCCAGTGGTGGCCCAGCTCAGGGCGCTGCGCTCGTGCTTCATCCGCACCCGCTCGGCGGCGGCACGATGCACAACAAGGTGGTCTTTCGCGCCGCCGCCGCGCTGGGCGATGCCGGATTGATTACGCTGCGCCTAAACTTTCGCGGTGTGGGACAAAGCTCCGGCGAGCACGACGAAGGGCGAGGCGAACTCGAAGATGTTCGCGCCGGATTGAAGTATCTTGCTGAGACTTTCCGTGGGTTGCCGATCACGCTTTGCGGGTTCTCGTTTGGCGCACGGGTCGGAATGGAAGTCGGGATGTCAGACGAGCGCGTAAGTAATTTGATAAGCATCGGGACACCGGTGGACAAGTACGACTTTAGCTTTCTCGCTACCTGCCCGAAGCCGATTCTTTTTGTTCACGGAGAGAGGGATGAGTTTGGATCTATTTCGCGGCTGCGGGAACTGGTGGAGAAGATCAAAAAGCACAATCCGGCTGTGGAGTTGCAAATCATCAAAGGCTCAGGCCATTTCTTTGAAGGACACCTCGACGAGCTGAAGCACGTGATCACAGACTGGATAAACCGCCAACTTTTTGGAGTGCGGTGACCTGTCACCGCTTTACTCGGTCGCGACTTGTCGCGGCCATCG
>DASYMB010000191.1:0-5922 GCA_036009285.1 Pyrinomonadaceae bacterium
TCCGTGGGAGCGCAACCGCTTTTGCATGCCCGAGCGAAGGTTCCGCCAGGTTTCGCTCCTAACGGAGCGAGATCTTTGAGTGCACTCGAGCTATAAACATCTCGCTCCGCTGGAGCGAAAAAGAATTCTGTTGCAGTTGTAAGTTGAATCCACGAAGAACCTTTTGTTGCACTTCAAATCTGAATTCGCGAATGACAAATGGAAAATCTGATCAACCCTGGACAGTATTCGCTGTCTCCTGTTCAACTCGCTGCTTAAAATACGCCACCGTCTTCTGCAACCCTTCGTGAAGCGGAATAGTTGGATTCCAGTCGAGCAGCGTCTGCGCGCGCGCGATATTCGGCTTGCGTTGTTTAGGATCGTCCTGTGGCAGCGGGAGGTATTTCACACCCGAGCTGGAACCACAGATTTTCACCACCTCATCCGCCAGCTCCTTGATCGTGAATTCGCCCGGGTTACCCAGGTTGACCGGATCGTGCACGTCCGGAGCGTTCATCAAGCGTATCAACGCCTCGACCAGATCATCGACATAGCAAAAGGAACGCGTCTGGTCCCCGGCTCCATAGAGAGTGAGCGGTTCGCCGCGCAGCGCCTGCACAATGAAATTTGAAACCACGCGCCCGTCGTCTTCAAGCATGCGCGGGCCGTACGTATTGAAGATCCGGGCTATGCGCGTGTCCACTTTATTCTGCCGGTGATAGTCCATCATCAACGTTTCGGCGATACGCTTTCCTTCGTCGTAGCAAGAGCGCAGTCCAATCGGATTGACGTTGCCCCAATACTCTTCAGGCTGCGGATGGACCAGCGGATCGCCGTAGACCTCCGAGGTCGAGGCCTGCAAAATTCGCGCGCGCACACGCTTCGCCAGGCCCAGCATATTTATCATTCCCATCACACTGGTCTTCACCGTCTTGACCGGGTTGTACTGGTAATGAATCGGTGACGCGGGACAGGCGAGGTTATAAATCTGATCCACCTCCAGCAGTATCGGCTCAATCACGTCGTGGCGAATTAGTTCGAAGTGATGATTGTCCAGCAGCCCGACGATATTCTCGCGGCGCCCGGTAAAGAAATTATCCAGACTCAACACATCGTGATCGTCAGCCAGTAGACGCTCACACAGATGTGAACCAATAAAGCCAGCGCCGCCGGTTACTAGAATACGCATTCGAGCTCCAGTGAAAGGTGAACAGTGAAAAGGGAAATGCGCTTAAGCATTACGGCGCTTGACGCTCCGCGCAAGTCCGAAAATCATGCGACCGATGCTTGTGAGCTCCTCGTTGTCTACTCGATAGGTTTGCTCGTTCACGTAACCCAGTCGGTGCGCGATGAGTATTTCGGTTGCAAGCTCGCTCACGGATCCCTGTGCATTCGACAAAAAGTAACAGAATTCCTTGTTTGATTGGCGCGCCGCGCCTTCCGCAATGTTAGCCGGGACTGAAACCGCCGCACGCCGTATCTGCGAAGTTAGTCCGAACTTCTCTTCTCGAGGGAATGACTCCGTTACCTTGTAGATCTTAACTACGAAGTCGATTGCTCGTTCCCAGACTTCTAATCTCTCATGAGGTCTCATTTACATCCTTCCTTTCGGTTATGAGCCTAAAGCGGAAGGCTGGGTTAAGTTAGGGTGTTACTCCGACTCTTCACTCTTCACTCTTCACTCTTCACTTTTTACCGGACGCCTGACGGCATGATTACCGACATACAAAACGTCCATCCGCGTCTTCATGAAACAATCGATCGCATGTCGCGGCGTGCAAACAATCGGCTCGTTTTCATTGAACGAAGTATTCAACACCACCGGCACGCCGGTTAATTTATTGAACTCCGAAATCAGCTCGTAGTAACGCGGGTTAACTTCGCGCGAGACGGTCTGCAAACGCCCCGATCCATCAACGTGTGTGACGGCCGGAATCTCACCGCGTCGTTCCGCCTTGACCTGGTAGACCATCAACATCGTCGGCGCCGGATGGCTCTGCTCAAAATAATCCGCCGTGCGTTCTTCAAGCACCGATGGAGCAAAGGGACGAAACGGCTCGCGCTTCTTGATCCGATCGTTAAGAATGTCTTTCATCTCCGCCCGGCGCGGATCAACTACGATCGAGCGATTGCCCAACGCTCGTGGTCCAAACTCCATGCGTCCCTGAAACCAGCCGATGACTAACCCGTCGGCGATGTCCTGCGCGGCGCGTTTTGTCACTTCCTCGTTCGTCAAAGTTTCAAAAACAAGGCTGCTGCTAGTCAACGCAGCCTCGATCTCTTCGTTACTGAACTCCGGACCCGTATAAGCACCGAGCATCACCTCGCCGCGTTCGCGTTTCAAGATGCCGTTGTGTATTTCGTAGCAAACGCCGAGTGCCGTGCCACTATCGCCGGCGGCAGGCTGCACGTAAATCCGTCGAAAGGGCGTGTTGAGCAGAATCTTGCCGTTCATTACCGAGTTGTAGGCGACGCCGCCGGAAAGCCCAAGATCGGTCAGACCGGTTTCAGCGTGCAAATGGTTCAGAATGTGAAACCCAACTTGCTCCAGACGCAACTGCAGGCTGGCAGCGATATCGCGCTCGCGATCAGTCAAGGGCGCGCCACGCTCGCGCGCCGGCCCAAAGGTTTGCACAAACTCGTCTGAAAAAATCCTGCCAATCACCGGCGACCCCTGGTCCCAGGTCATTTCCACACCTTCGGCATGATGACGAAAATAATCGAGGTTCAAGCGAAACTGCCCGCGCGCTTCCGTGCGAATTATGTCGCGGAATGCTTCGATGTAACGCGGCTTGCCATAAGGCGCGAGCCCCATTACTTTGCCTTCGTCGCCGTAGTAGGGAAAACCGATGAACTGCGTGGTGGCCGTGTAAACAATTCCGGTCGAGTGTGGATACTCAACCTGGTCCAACACTTTGATCGAGTTCGCTTCTCCGACGGCCCACATGGTCGAGACAAAATCGCCGAAGCCGTCGATTGACAACAAAGCCGCGCGCGCAAACGGCGAAACATAAAACGAGCTGGCGAGATGCGCGCGATGGTGTTCGATGTTGTGAAACTGCGCCCGCAAATTCTTCGTTGAGGCACCCAAGCCTGCAGCCAGATCGTCCCGAAGATCGCGAACCTTCGCGGCGTTGTTTAGCCGGTCCTTAACTTGCCGAAAAATTCCCGGTCCACGTCCATTGCCGCCGTTACCGCCATTCGATCTGGGCGTTTCCTCCGCGTCCAACCCTTCCCCATTCCCCTTTACCCTTGCCCCTTGTTCGAGCGTGCCGACTGCCGCCTGCCGCCTGTCCCTGCCTCCAATTTGCTTCGCTGCTCGCGAGGCGGCAAACAGAATCTTCTTATGCAGGTGGGCGGATGGATCGCGCGACACACCCACGTGGTCCACCTCTTCGATCCCAATGCCTGCGGTTTGCAGGCAATAGCGCACGGAGTCCGCGGGAAATCCGGCGCAATGCTTCACGCGATTAAACCGCTCTTCTTCAACCGCAGCGACGATCCGCCCGTCCTTAATTAAGGCCGCCGCGGCGTCGCCGTGATAGGCATTGATACCGAGAATGTACATGTTAGGAATTTCGGATTGCGAATTTCGGATTTCGGATTGAAAAGAATAATTCGCCGCGGATTAACGCGGGCAGACGCGGACTAAGAGACATCACTTACGGACTTTGAGCTTCAATTACTTCCATTTCAGATCCGTGTTATCCGCGTTCATCCGCGAACGAGTCTAAATGCCTTTTCACCCACTCGTTCAAAACGTAAAGGCTCCATGGCCGCGACCAGCTTGTCCGGCGTTCGAGATAACTTTGCCAAACATCCTGGACCTTTGCGGAGTTCAATGACTCACGCAAAGCTGGTGACAGGGTTGACAGTCCGGCCTCAATCCTCTCCTTCAATGACCCGCGCAGCCAAGTGGCCCAGGGAAAAGTAAACCCCCGCTTCGTTTGCTGGACAACTTCCGGCGGCAACAGGTCTGCGAGCGCGGCAACGAGCAAAGCTTTCGGAGTACCTTTCCCCCGCTTAACTTCCTGTGGCAACTGCGTAACAAACTCAACCAGCGGGTGGTCCAGAAACGGCACACGCACCTCGAGCGAGTGGGCCATGCTCATAGAATCCGTGTCGCGCAGTAAGGTGTTAACCAGATACGACTGCGCTTCCATGCAGGAGATCGCGGCGAAAGAATCCAATTTCTTGGCCGCAGTCGCGCTCTCCGATAGCCATTGCCACCAAAGCGGCCGTGCTTCGACGGGTTGGTTTCCCTTCATCAATTCAGAAACCTGCGAAGGGGTAAAAAGCATCCGCCCGAAATAATAAGGATCCGGTAACGACTCAGAACCATTCCAGAGTGCAGCGAGCTTGCGCGCGGCATCGCCCGGCAAAAAGCGTCCGCCCGTGCTTCCCGCCACCGCAGCCACACTCGCTCTCACGCCGGCCGACATGCAACTGCCCAGCGCCGCTATCCGTTGGTATTGCGGTGTTCTCCTAAACGTAGAATAGCCACCAAACACCTCATCGCCGCCCAGCCCGGAAAGGGCAACCTTCAGCCCGGCCTGCCTCGCGCTCCACGAAACGAAATAAGTATTGATGCCATCCATACTCGGCTGATCGAGCGCGCCCACCGCCTCACTCAATCGCGCCAGCATCTCCTCACTGTTCAAAATTACTTCCCGATGCGTCGTGCCCAGCGTCGCTGCGGTGCGGCGCGCGATTGACGCTTCGCTAAACTCTGCTTCCGGAAACGCAACTGTGAACGTGTGGACTCCCTCGACTTCACGACTTGCGAGTGCGGCGAGCGCAGTTGAATCCACACCACCACTCAGAAATACGCCCACCGGCACATCTGCAATCAGATGACTCTTAACGCTCGCTTCCAGCAACTTACGCACACCGGCTACAGGCGAGCTGACCTCAGGTTTCTTTCCGCAACCATTCGTCGCTACCGGCGCCGCCACGTGCCAGTAACGCTCAATGACGGGAGCTTGTAACTTACGATCGAGCGGCAGCGTCATCCTATGACCTGGCGGCAGCGAGAGCACTCCGTCAACAATCGTCATCGGTTCGCTTACTGAGCCAAACAGGAAATAACTCTCGAGCGCGTCTTCGGAAAGACGACGTGGAACAACGCCACTCGCCAGCAACGTTCGAACCTCGGAGGCGAAAACGAACCGCGTCCAGGGTCCAAGGTCCCATATCAACTGTCCTGATGCGAAAGAAAGACTTTGGACTTTGGACTTTGGACTTTGGACATAGAAATAAAGCGGCTTGATGCCCAAACGATCGCGGGCCAGGAATAAAGTGCCGCCACTTTCGGGATCGCCGGAGCGGCGGTCGTAAACAGCGAGCGCAAACATTCCCTCAAAGTGCTCGACACAGCCAGCTCCCCACTCTTCATACGCATGCGCGACTACTTCGGAATCTGATCGAGTAACAAAAGCGTGCCCGCGATCCTCGAGTTGTTTGCGCAGCTCGCGAAAGTTATATATCTCGCCGTTGAGCACTACCCCGACTTTGCCGTCTTCGTTGAAGATTGGTTGATGCCCGCCCTCCAAATCGATGATGCTCAAACGCCGCATTCCCAAAGAGAGCCGCGACGGCTGGGCGCTGTCCAGATAGCCCTCATCGTCCGGCCCGCGGTGCAGCATCGTCGGCGTCATGCGCCGCACGATGGCAGCCGCATCGGGCGACTCGGAAAAATCAATTGCTCCACAAATGCCGCACATGATTTAAGAGTTTATGACCTCGGACTTGGCGTTCAGGACAGTCTCACCGCGCTCTGGAGTATTGGTCGTGTCCTTCGCCGGAGAAGCCTCCAGGATTTCTTCCAGCCGAATGTCCCATACAAGCCTGAACCAGAAGGCCTGCATGAAGTGGAAAATCGCGCCTTGTTTTCCGTCAAGGAAACCCAACAGAACAAAGTAGCGATAGCAAAAATAAATGCCT
>DASYMB010000192.1:0-3972 GCA_036009285.1 Pyrinomonadaceae bacterium
AGCACTGGAGTCGGGCGTGAAATTTAGAAAGCAGACAAAGGCGCGGGCAGCGTCTTCAGGAATGTTGTGGCCGACGATCAACTGATCTGGTCGGCTGATAACCGGATCGTGTTTCCCTGGGAGAAAGACGGCTGGACTCACCTCTATTCAGTTTCCTCCTCAGCCGATTCCCGCGATAGCAAAGCACTGCTGCTGACACCCGGCGAGTTTGAAGTTGAACACGTGTCGCCGAGCGCAGATCGCAGAGAGGTCCTTTACTCTTCCAATCAAGCCGACATCGATCGCCGGTACATCTGGCGTGTGAGGGCGGCTGGCGGAAAGCAGCCAACTGCGGTGACGGCGGCGATATTGGGTAGCGGAATAGAGTGGTCGCCAGTCGCTACTGCGGATGGAAGAGCGGTTGCCTTGTTTCACTCAGATGCTCGTCGACCCGAACGCGCGGCGATCCAGATTGGTTCCGAAAGTCTGCGCGACCTCGCGCCTGAAACGATACCCGCCGAGTTTCCCGAAAACTTGTTAGTCGAGCCACAACCAATAATTCTCGATAGCGCCGACGGCATGAAGATTCACGCTCAACTGTTTCTTCCCGCGAACCTCGACAAGACGAAGCGCCATCCGGCGATTTTGTTTTTCCACGGCGGCTCGCGCCGGCAGATGCTGCTCGGCTGGCATTACATGTACTACTACCGCAACGCATACGCGATGAATCAGTATCTGGCTAACCTTGGTTACATCGTGCTTTCCGTAAACTACCGCAGCGGCATTGGCTACGGCATGGAGTTTCGCGAGGCGCTGAATTACGGCGCGACCGGCGGCAGCGAATTCAACGACGTGATGGGCGCGGGCATTTACATGCGCAACCGCCCCGAAGTTGACCCGCAAAGGATTGGACTCTGGGGCGGCTCCTATGGCGGCTACCTAACCGCGATGGGCCTCGCCCGTGCCTCCGATCTTTTTGCGGCGGGCGTCGACATGCACGGCGTTCACGACTGGAACATCGTCGTGCGCAACTTTGTGCCGACCTACGATCCGTTGGCTAAACCGGATGCCGCGCGGCTGGCGTTTGAATCGTCGCCGCTCGCATCGATGAAGACGTGGCGTTCGCCGGTACTGCTGATTCACGGCGACGACGATCGCAACGTGCCATTCAGCGAAACAGTTCATCTGGTGGAAGCTCTCAGAAATCAGGGAGTAGAGTTCGAGCAGTTAATCTTTCCCGATGAGATTCATGATTTTCTGCGACACGAGGATTGGCTGCGCGCCTACCGCGCTTCGGCCAACTTTCTTGATCGCCATCTGAAACCCTAAGGGAAAACTCCGCAGGCTAACGGCCGAGAGTGGATGGTGGATCTCGCAAGAACTGGGAGGATGGAAAGCTGCCCGCAATTGTACGAGCGAATTACCATACTGTGTTGTCAGCCCGTTGCTGACCGGTTCAAGTTCACCCTGCGCCAGCATTATTACGGGCGCGAACGTATTGTCATAATTGATGTGTAGGATTCCCTGAGGACCAATTGGGACGACGCCCTGCTGATTGGTATCGAGATTAAGAAACAAAAGATACTTCTCGCCCTCCACCATTCCGCCAAAATCTTCAATGCTCGTTTCGACCACTACATCATCAATCATGGAGGAGCCGCCAGGTAACGGCAGCAAAATCTGACCCGCCTGAAGTGGCAGCAAATCAGCGGGCGGAGTCGGGGTGAAAGTGCAACTGCTGCAGGGTGTGTAGGGTTTTTGAGTTAGAGTTTCAGTGACGTTGAATTTGTACCAGGTATAGATCGTGTCCGGAGGATCGTACCAAACGGATTCTCGAGTAACTAATTGGCCGACAACCATTGAATAATTCGTTATGGCCTCATTGAGATCCGATACGCGACCTGTCCGTGGAGACAGGATCAATTGAAAGTTTGTGTCTCCTGCGGCGGAAGCGTGTTGCGCATACCATCTCAGACTTCCAGGCTCCGGTGATGAGGCCTGGGCCTCGGCGACAGGCACGGTGGAGCTACTACGTGTAGAGCGTGTCCTCGCCAGCCAGATGGTTACTGCGCCAACCAGAAAAAGCGCCAGCAGCGCCAGAGCAAACTTGGGCTTGACTCTCACTTAACCTCCACATCGCCGTGAGCCATACACACCAACCCCCCAACCGCTTCGCCGGAATGCGACTTCAAGCGCATGAAGCCATACTCAAACGACGTACAGAAAAAGACAGTAACAGGTTTTGATTCGAGGAAACGTAAAGATATCGGAACAGCGATCATAACTGATAAAACCCAAAAAATGTGAGTCGTTAACGCATATTCCCCCTACCGGATTCCATTGTCAACACTGCATCAATGATGATTCAGTTGCAATAACATTGCGTCGCGGGAACAGTCTGCGGGGCTTGAGACGTCAATGCAAAAAAAACTTGCTCGCGCACCGAAACGCAACGTGTACAACTAGTGTCGCACCTCAACCTCCACCGGCTTCGCATCATTTGCCTCGTAGCCTTCGGGCCAGTTTGAGATGTTTACGCCGTAGAGCCAATCGGATTCCGGTGTGACGGCGAAACGAATCGCGATCGGCTGACCGCGCATGGCGCGCAGCCGGACCAACAGAGCATCGATACGCCACTCCTGGATCAACGGCTGGCCGGCGGGTTCTACCGGAATTAATCGCGAGCCGCAGTCTTTTCCATTCACGAAGAGGGTTACCCGCGTTTTGATGTTCTCGGGTTTAGCGTCGATCGGAAGCACGGGCTGGATGTGCGCGCGGACAATGATTTGACCAACCCGCCTGCGGTCGAGACGAGCGGGCACCCGGTAGTCCAAATTTCCGACTCCATATCCCCAGATATATCCGGGACCACCGCCCACTTTCTCGAAGCGCTCGCTCGTCGCCATGAGGGGCTTGAAGCGGTACAAAATGGATTTGTCTTCCCGCACGATCATTAGCGGCAGCGTGGCCGGATCGTTTTCCGGATGCGACCAGGCAAACTGGCGCGGCACTAAATGCCGCGCAGGATCAGTCAGTCGTTCAGGCGGATCGGCTGAGGCGAGCGAGGCAAACATCTGCGAAGCGCGAGTCACTTCCGCCATCACATCCTGATCGCGATCGCTTGCGTAAGTAACGCCATAGCCGCGATCCGGATCGGGCGTCAGAATCCAGAACATTGCGCCGCCCACGCCCGCGCTTACGTTACCTTCAAAGAATGCTCGATACCACGCGACCTGAGAAAAACCCTCGTAGCCCTCCACGCCCATTCCGAACTCTCCCAGCACGAGGGGTTTGTTAATCGAAAGGGCCGCGGCGGCGCGGTTGTCGATGAAGCTCCGCAGGGCCGCGGGGGAATCCACAAAGAGATCTGCATCCGGCCGCGGGTAGTGGTGAACGTCGCAGTAATCAATATTCGGCAGCAGATGATCGCGGAGCCACTCGCGTCTTTCCGCCGCAGTGCGGTAACCCCAATCCCCGGGAGTAATGATGTGGTTTGGATCGAGCGACTTCAAATAGGCGCTCATTTCGGCAATCCACGCCCGGCGCTCGGCCCAACGGCCCGTTACCGCCTGAGCTTCATTCATCAACTCCCAACCAAAAATAGTCGGATCGTCGCGATAGAGAGTGCCGGTTACGGTATTGCGGCGAGTGGCGAGCTTCACGAGATGTTCGCGATAAAGGCGGCGCGTCTCTTCGTTTGTATAAAAGAGCATCGCCCGTTCCGGATTGATCCCGAAGTGAAACTTCTCGTCAGCAGCATCCGTGATTCCGGCCCAGCGCAGATACTGCGTAATGCCCCCGGTATCGCGCCACCAGTTTGCCAGGCAGAGTTGGACCAGCAGTTTGTTGCGGGCCGCTTCGGCGATGACGTGATCCAAATGAACAAACGCTTCTTCGTTCCACTGGCCGGGCGCCCAGCGCAAAGGGTGCGTGCGTGGCCAGTCGGCAAAATCCGATACTGGTCCGATATCTTTTGGTCCACCTTCACCCGAG
>DASYMB010000193.1:0-4718 GCA_036009285.1 Pyrinomonadaceae bacterium
AACTGGGAAATTCTTTTTCGCTCCAGCGGAGCGAGATGTTTATAGCTCGAGTGCACTCAAAGATCTCGCTCCGTTAGGAGCGAAACCCGGCCTTCGCTCGGGCATGCATTAGCGGTTGCGCTCCCACGGAGCCGGAGTAAAGAAAGGACCGCCAAGCTATAAACATCTCGCCCCTCTGGGGCAAAGCGGCAAACAACGATCTGTTGCACTTGCAACTTGAACCCGCGACTGACAAATGAAAAATGAGAATCGAAAATCTTTCTCGCTTGCTCTCCTCTAAAGCCTCGGTAGCGTAAAACTAAACTTCGACCCTCTACCTACCTCCGACTCCAGGTCTACCGTTCCGCCGTGCTGTTCGACCACTTCGCGAACAAAGGACAGACCGAGACCTGTAGATTCCTCATCCTTTTCCTGATCGTCTCGGACGACGCGATAAAACTTTTCCCAAACACGATCTCTGGCTTCAGCGGGAATTCCGTAGCCGCGATCCTCGACACAAAGCCTCACAGCCTCCGCTTCAAGCGCGGTAGAGACGGTGACCGTCGTACGCTCCGGGCTGTACTTGATCGCGTTACTAACCAGGTTCTTGATTGCCTGCGTGATCATGCTCTTATCGGCGGCAACCGGAGGTAGTCTTTGCGTCGGTTGCTCTACCAAACGAATTCGTCTTTTCTTGGCGACCTTTTGCAGGCCGGCTATTGTTTCCTTCACGACCTCGTCCAGACGCAAAGGAATCTTCAAAACTTCCTGCCGATCTTTCCGCTGTAATTTTGTAACCTCCAGGAAGGTATTAATCATTCGCGACAGCCGCTGCGACTCGTTGGAAATAATCGTTACAAACTCCTTCGACTGTTCGGAGAGTTCGTCGTCTGTCATCAACAGTTCAGCGAAACCGTTGATGCTGGTCAGAGGAGTGCGCAGTTCGTGGGACATCAACGAAATCATGTCGCTCCGCAACTGATCGTATTCCTTGAGCAGCGTAAGATCTTTGACTACTAAAGCTAAACAGAGTGGGGCAGAAGCCCGCGCGTCAGCAAGAGCCCGGTCCGGACCTGCGGATGGGGCCGTCTCTAACTGTCGGGCTTCTGCTCCGTTAGTCGCCTGGCGGGAGTGGTCCAGGACTAGCGAGATGCGCAGACCGTAGGTCGCATCACGATCCGAGAAATGGAGCTCGCGTTCATAGGCGTCACCGCTCTGCAAAACTCTGCGGACAGCAATTGCCGGCTCGTCAAAAATATCGGTACGAAACCTATCCAGGAGATCAAAAAAACTCAGGTTGCGCGTTTCCTCTTCGGTCACGTCTGCTAACGCCAGCAGGGTTGCGTTCGCATAAGCAATGCGTCCGTCGAGATATCCAAGCGCCACGCCTTCGCCTATTTCTGAGAGTGCGTTGACGCCGACGCTCTGTTCCAACAAAGCGCCGTTAAGGACATAGAGAGACTCAAGTCTGCGTTCCGATTCACTCGCAGAAAAAAATGCGATGCGACTTCGTTTGCGCGTCGCCTGGTGTGCTTCTTCGCGTTGTAGGTTCCGCGCCATTTGCCCGCCGATCGCGGTTAAGAGTGCACGATTGTCGTCGTCGAATTCCCGGCTAACACGCACGAGCAGCGCGCCTACCGTGCGCTCTTCGTGCCGCAATGGGAGCGCGATATTCGTTGCCGCATCCTCAGTCTCAATCTTCTCCACGATGATCTCGCCGGATGCCATGGCTCGTTCACACAAACTCACGCCATCGCGCCAGGCTGAGTTTCTGCTGGTGTCGAGAAAGTTTCCCTGATCCGCCCGAAGGCGCGCGGAGGAAGTCAGTCGACCATCTCCTCGGCGACGGAATACGATTGCCTCGCTCGGCGACAAAACAGTATCGAGCAGGTGCAGGCCGCGGAGTAAACGATGTTCCGAGTCGTCTCCCTGAATTGATTCAAACTTCCACGAGGATGCTGAGAGCTTTTCAGTTAGTTCGATATCGCGCTCGCGGAGGCGTTTGATTTGGGCCGTGACGGCGGAGATTGACGCGGCGAGCACTGCGGGCACGAAGAGGACATCGATGGAGAAAAACCAGGAGGCAAACAGACTCAGCGCCGCCAGTCCCAGAAAACCTCCCCCCAGGTAGAGAACTGCGCGGCGTGCTCCAAAGCGCCCGACGTCAATCGCCACCGCTAACGAGACTGCAAAGATCAGCCCCGCACTCAACCAGAAACCAGGAGCTGTGAGCACCAGACCCTGGCTCTTGGGAACGAAAACAAACGCACTTTGAAGCGGCGCCAGCATGCCCGCGGACCAGAGCGCAAGGCTAAGCGAGCCCGCCATCAAGGCGAGAGCGGCATAGGTCAATACTGATCTGAAAGAGGAAGAATGTGCCAACTTTTGAACGAGACTGGAAGACTAAAGGCCGGTTGGATTCTGATTGTTTGAGGTTGTCTACTCAGGAGCTTTTGCTGGGATTGCAAAAGCGAGGGAATTATACATGGTCAGGAGCAGTTTATTCCAGAGAAAACGGGTACGCCATTGATTTGAGATTAAAGGCCTCTTTTCACTGGGACCGCGGGCGTCTCGGCCCGCCGAGCGGCGTCAGCACGCTCTGAACTTCGTAGTTATGCTGCCGTTTGCTCGCGCTTTGCGCTCGTTGCGGGCGAGACGCCCGGGGTCCCAGTGAGGAGTGGCCTCTGATCCTGCGAGGTGGCAGTGGCGCCGTGCGGAGTGGCAGTGGCGCCGTGCGGGGTGGCAGTGGCGCCGTGCGGGGTGGCAGTGGCGCCGAGCGAACTGATACCGGCGCCGTGCGAGGTGGCAGTGGCGCCGTGCGAGGTGGCAGCGGCGCCGAGCGAACTGATACCGGCGCCGTGCGAACTGGCAGTGGCGCCGTGCGGCCTTAGGTGTCCAGGGCTATGACCGCCTCCAACAATTCAGCTTCTTCGTCGGGGTTTACCGTTCTTAGGTCGAGCAAAACCAGATTGTCGGCAATGCGGGTGATGACGGGCGGTGACGAGAGTCTTAGTCTTTGTTCAATTTGATCGGCGGTCAGTTGTTCATGCTTAAGGGCAATGAGCGTGGTTGGCGGGTGAACGTTCGGTCCGGAACCGCCGCCGACCGCTGATTGACCCGCGATGATCGTGGCTATCGCGTTGGAGTTAGTGCCCAGCTTCGCAGTAAAGTCTTGCGCACGCTTTTCAAGTTCACTCGGGGACAGAGCCAGCATACGCAGCGTTGGTATTTCCTCGATGGCGCCGCGGCGATGAGCATCGAGTGTAGCTTCAAGTGCGGCCAGACATAGTTTGTCGGCACGCAGCGCGCGATAGAGCGAGTGCTTCCGAAACTGATCTATAATTGAACGTCGCCCAACGATCAGTCCCGCCTGAGCCGCACCCAAAAGTTTATCGCCACTGAAGGAAACGACATCGGCTCCTGAGCGAATGGATTCGCTGATTACCGGTTCATCGCTTAGACCATAAGCAGAGAGATCGGTTAACACGCCTGAACCGGCATCTTCATACAACGGCAGCCCGGACTGATGCGCGAAGGATGCGAGCTCGGAAAGTTGTGGGGCATCAGTGAATCCCACAATCCGGTAGTTAGAAGGATGCACCCGCATGATGAGCCGCGTGTTCTCATTCAGGGCTCGTTTGTAATCGCCAAGCCGGGTGCGGTTGGTCGAGCCTACTTCGACCATCAACGTTCCGGAGTTGGACATCACATCAGGCACGCGAAAATCGCCGCCAATTTCCACCAGCTCACCGCGTGAGACGATCGTCTCACCGCGACCTGCGAGCACAGTCAGAATTAACAGGGCGGCTGACGCGCAGTTGTTGACCACCAGAGCCGCATCCGCACCGGTTAACTGCGTGAGGAGTTCCTCGACGCGGCCACCGCGCTTGCCGCGCGAGCCAACGCTTGGGTCATATTCGAGCGTGCAATACCCAGCAGCTTCGTGCGCAACCGCATTGCGGGCCGCCTCCGATAATGGAGCGCGGCCTAAATTTGTATGCAGAATCACCCCAGTCGCATTGATAACGCGGCGCAGGACGGAAAGCGAATCGCGCTCGCAAATAGACTTGATTCGCTGTACGGCTTCATCGAGTAGCTCATCTCTCGAATGTTCGGTTTCGGCTTCAGTGAAAACTTCCGACTGAATCCGTTTCCGCATTTCGTCCGTAACCTCGCGAGCAATTGTCGTCAGCCGGGACATCCCGATTGAGTTGCGGAACTGCGCCACTGCTTCTGTGCGTAAAAGCTGATCCACCGAAGGGATGGCACGCAACGTGGAATCTTTGGAGGGGGCAGGATCAGGCATAGTAGTTAAGGATTTATTGACTCGTAGAATAGCTGCTACCTGCGACCTGGGCAAATCCCTCTTAACTGGACCGCGGGCGCCCTCGCCCGCACTGGGGTTAGCGGAATCCTGATGGTCAAGGACCGACCGCTTTGAACTCCAAGGGGACCCAGTACGTCTTCCCTCGGAGTTAATTGTTGACACAGGGCTTTTGAAACCCCTAGACTCGCTTCAGTTGCGTCCAAGTATTCGAGTGACGCGTCCCGCCTTTGTTCCCGCCACGTAAGGAGAACCATCCAGTGCCGAAATCCAAAGTTGATAATAGTTTTGCGCGGTCGCAGTTGCGAGCCAGGAATAAGAACAGGTTTGCAGCGGGCCCCGCTGAGCCAACCGTGGACGATCATTTGACGCGCCTCGAAGATGACATTCGCCGTCTCAAAATTGAGTTTGATAT
>DASYMB010000194.1:0-5707 GCA_036009285.1 Pyrinomonadaceae bacterium
AGAATCAGTAAAACCACTTATCTAAAAATACCTTTCGAAACAATTCTTTGGGAAAGACTCTTCAAGGCTGAAGATTGTAACCCGTGGCCCGACAAAGCAGAAGGTAGCAACCACCTCCAGCGCAATCGGTGGAAGCCGATACGCTTCAGCCTTTGCTGATCTCAAATTCCAAACTGCGCCAGGACTGCGCTTTTCGGAGTGCTTGACACTCGCTTAACACTCCCGCAACCTTTCAGCGAACGACTGCAAGTTTGAATACCGATTAGGTCTACAGGGACCTACCGGGCTTTAAGTTTATGGCAGATACAGTTGAAAAGGACGAGCTGCTATTCGACGCTGCTGCCGGTTTTCTTGAGCGGTTCGCGGAGGTGGCGGAGCAAGTCGCCTCGACAACTAAGAAACTCGAGAAAGCGGCTTTCGTCGGAAACTATCTTAAGCAGTTGGCTGATGCAGACCTGGGGCGCGCGGCCCGGTATTTTGCCGGTCACCAGTTTGCCCAAAACGACGCGCGGACCACGAACGTTGGCGGCAGCATTATCAGCACGGCCTTGAGCGCTGCGACCGGCTTTAGTCAACCGGAGCTGGCGCCAATTTATGTGCGCCTCGGAGACGCCGGTGAAACTGCGTATGAAGCAGTTCGAGAGGCGAAGCGCTTCAATGAGCCCACCATCAGCCTGGTCGAGACCGAATCCATTATCGGCCGGCTTAGTGAAACTCGTGGCATTAAAAACAAGACCGGCTTGTTAGCAGCGGTCCTCAGTCATGCAACGCCGCTCGAGGCCAAATACCTGATTAAGCTGCTGGCCGGCGACTTGCGAATCGGGCTCCGGGAAGGACTCGTCGAAGACGCGCTTGCGCGAGCTTTTGAGCGGCCACTCGCGGCAGTGGCACGGGTAAACATGCTGCTCGGCGATATTGGTGAAACGGCTGTGCGCGCGCGCGCCAATGACCTCCACGACGTGCGCATGCGTTTGTTTCATCCCATCAAGTTTATGCTGGCCACTCCCGCCGCTGACCTCGCCGACATCGCGCGCACAATGCCGGGTGAATTTTTTGTCGAAGACAAATTCGACGGAATTCGTGCACAGGCACACCTGCAAAACGGACGCGTCGCTATTTACTCGCGCACCATGGATGAGATCACACATCGTTTCCCGGAGCTTGTTTCGCCACTCGAGGATTTGGCCGGCGAGGCGATCATCGATGGAGAAATTGTACCGGCCCGCGGCGAGCGAATCCTGGCCTTTAGCGAACTGCAAAAGCGGCTCGGCAGAAAGACGATTAGCGCAGACCTGCTGGCTGAGGTGCCCGTGATTCTCGTGGTCTACGATCTTTTGTACGCCTCTGGGCAGGTGCTGACCGATGAGTCGCTGGAGGAACGTCGCAAACTCCTGGAGCGATTGATTCCGACGGAAGGGACAGTTCGAGTTTCTCAGGCCAAGCGATTCGAGCTGGTTGCCAACCTCGATGATGAGTTCGACGCTGCGCGGGCTCGAGGAAACGAAGGCCTGATGATCAAGAATCCCGCGTCGTTCTACAAACCGGGAAGACGCGGGCGTGAATGGTTAAAGCTGAAGCGGGCGATCGCCACTCTGGATGTCGTTGTCACGGCTGTAGAAGTGGGGCACGGCAAACGCAGAAAACTTTTGTCCGACTATACCTTTGCCGTGCGCCGCTCTGAAGAAGACGATGAACTGCTGAATATCGGCAAAGCCTATTCAGGCTTGACCGATGCCGAGCTCAGCGAGATGACCGAGTGGTTTACCAGCCACACCATCAAGGAATTCGCTCACGGAAGAGTTCGCCTGGTCGAACCGGAAATTGTGATCGAGGTTACGTTTGACCGCATCCAGGAATCCAAACGACACAAGAGCGGCTACGCCCTCCGCTTCCCCAGAATTCTGAGGCTGCGTCCGGATAAAAAACCCGGCGAGATCGATACCCTGGAGACGGTCAAAAAGCTGGTCGCAGCGAACACAAATTGAGTCTGGTCGCTTCCAGTAGGCCCCGCAACCGGGTCGGGCCCGGCTGGCGGATGCCCGGGAGCGGGGTGATTCGTGAAATTGCCTCTTGCCTTCCCGAGTGATATGAAGGTAGCATGCGCCATGTCAGCGCCACCTTGCCGGGCGTAGTCATGCAAACCGGCAAGTGCAAACGAACTTTAACGGTAGCGCGACAAGTCGCGGCAGATTCTAATCTGAACTTGTTAGGTGTTTGCCTGTCTTAGTATAGCGAAGCCAGAGCCCACAGAAGGTGCACTAATTCTGCGATGCCGGCATCAGTCTCCGATTGCGACGATAGGCCAGTTGTTTCGGATGTTATATTCGTAGTCTTAACGGCGCCAGGGACTGGCAGAGGCTTTCCTGGCGTTTGCACGTCACCAGCATAGGCTGGGACACCAAGCGCCAAAGCAATAGTTACCGTTGCGCAGATCGCTTTCAAGGATTTCATGGTTTGTTCTCCTAATTCAGTTTTTTCGGTTAGTAAAGGGCAGTTGCGCACGATGATGGAAGTCCAACTGCAGGGCTTTAACGTGGCGCATAATAGCCGCCCCCCAAACTTCATGCAAGATTTCTTGCATAATACTAAATGGAGTGACCTCACATGAAATTAGCAGCTACAGTTTCACAACACGATCAGGCGCTTGTCTCCAGCCTTAGCGAGCGGGTACTAGAGCTTTGTGCCCGAGCTAAGGAGCTTGAAGAGGCGGGCGAGTTCGAAGATGCCCGGTCAAATATCAGTGAATTCTGGCACCGGATAGGCGAGCGTCCCAAGCTGACGGGACTCACCGCCATCGCCCAGGCGGAACTGCTGCTCCGGGCCGGCGCTCTTTCCGGCTGGATAGGTAGCGCACGCCAGATTTCAGGCGCGCAAGAGATCGCGAAGGACACTATCTCAGAGAGCGCCGGATTGTTTGAACGACTTGGACTAATCGAGCGAGTCGCCGAGGCCCGTATCGACTTGTCGATCTGTTACTGGCGCGAAGGTGCATTCGATGAAGCTCGCATAACTCTCGATGATGCACTGCTGCGACTAGGCGATCTCGACAGCGAGCAGAAGCTGCGGGCTTTTCTGAACAAAGCCATTGTCGAAAATGTATCCAATCGCTACCGGGCGGCGTTGCGATTGCATCGCGAGGCTGCTCCCCTGTTTGAGTTCAGTCGTAACCACGCGCTCAAGGGCAAGTTTCATAATGCCTACGCACTGGTGCTAAAGAATCTTGGTTTGTCGGAACACCGGGATGACTATCTGGATCGCGCGCTGATCGAGTTTTCAGCCGCGAGTTTCCATTTTGAGCAGGCCAGCCACCAGCGCTTTCTGGGAGTGGTTGAAAACAACTTGGGATTTTTGTTTGTTCACCTGGGAAGATTTGAGGATGCTCACAAGCATCTGAATCGCGCCCGGGCCGTGGCAGTCGCTTTGAAAGATCAAGGTTTGGTTGCACAGTTTGACGATACTCGCGCTCAGGCGTTTATCGCCCAAGGTCAATTCTACAAGGCGGAAGCGATCGCGCGAAGTTCGGTGAAGACACTGGAGGAGGGCGATCAATTATCGATGCTTGCCGAAGCGCTGACCACGCACGGCACCGCCCTTGCTCGTTTGGGTAATTTTTCCAGCGCGCGCGCCGGGCTGGAGAGAGCTATCGCGGTGGCCCACCAGGCTGGAGATTCAGAAGGCGGCGGTGTTGCCGCGCTTTCGATGGCCGAAGAATTGGCAAACCACCTGCCGTTCAGCGAGTTGCTTACCTACTATCGGATGGCCGAATCGGAACTAGTAAATTCTCGTAGTTCCGAGATTCTGAATCGACTTGGCAAATGTGCCAAGCTTCTTATCTCAACCCAGTTGCCTCCCGCCCCGGAAGAGATCAGCCGTGCTGCCTCTCCATCCAATGGGAGTGACACGAATCATTCGCAACTTTCTTCAGGGCAAGTTGAGCCGCCAATTCTTTCACCGGAAATTTCGCTTGAAGAGCAGGTGCTTCGTTACGAGGGTGAACTGATTAAGCGCGCCCTTGAGGAATCTGAGGGGAGCGTCACTCGCGCGGCCCGTCTGCTCCGAGTCACGCATCAGGGATTAGCATTCATTCTCAATGGACGACAAAAGAGTTTGCTGCCCTCGCGGAAGCCGGCAAAGCGACGCCGGCGAAGTATCATTCGCTATCATTAAGAGCAATTAAATTCCCTTTCTGCACGCCGCGTCTGTTTTCCCGCCTGTCCGAATCTGCCTTGTCAGGGCAACGTCGCTGGGCCTTTTGTGCTCTAACCGCCACTTCAATTATCATTCGGCTGCTATCTCGCGGACCATTTCATGAACACAATAAAGCTGCTTTTCACAGTTCTTTTTTTGGTCTTCGTCGTGGCGGAGCCTTCGGCGCAAACCCCGGGTCGTCGAGGATCGAGGCGCCCGGTCAACGCGAAGCCGCCTGCAGCTCGGCCGGCCGCTCAGTCAGAGCCGACGCCTGCGGCAGTAACGGTTAGTGTTCCCCCCAGCGCTCCCGTCGCTTTAGCTACGGTCAATGGACAGACCGTAACGACCGCGGACATAGATCCCAAAGTGCGTGCAGAAGTGGAAGCCTTGGAAGCGAGAATCGGCGAAGCCCGCAAACAGGTTTTGGAGATCGAGGTGAACACGCTGTTACTGGAGAGCGAAGCCGGCAAACGAAAAATCAGTTCCCAACAGTTATATGATCTGGAAATTGCTAAGAAGCTGTCGGAACCCACCGCAGCCGAAATCGATAAGTTTGTCGAGGACAACCGCGATCAGATCGATCAAACTGATCCGCTTGTGATGCATCAACAAGTGGTTGCGTATTTGAAGAGTGAGCGCGAAGTGAAATTATCAGCAGAGCTCGTCAAGCGTTTGCGGGCGTCCTATCCGGTTGTAAACGTTGCCGACGTTAGCGCTGCCGGGCTCGCGCCGGGCTCGGTAGTAGTGACTGTTGCCGGCCGTCCTATAACTGTGGCCCTGATCAACGAGCGCCTCAAGCCTATCGCCTACAAACTCCGATTTAACACTTACACGCTGGCCAAGCAAGCCCTGGATCTAACGATCAACGATTTGCTGTTGCTGGCGGAGTCGACGCGGCGCAACGTCGCTCCCGAGGAAATCATACGCAAAGAAATAAGCGAAAAGATCCAGCCACCGACTGAAGCGGAGATCGCAAAATTTTACAATGATAACAAGGCAAAAATTTCCGGTGAGCTGGGGACAGTCAACAATCAGATCGCTTCGTATTTGCAGGAGCAGGAACGGCAGCGTCTGGAGCTGGCTCTATCCGCGAGACTTCGAACAGGCGCCGATATTCGTATGCTTATGTCAGCGCCTGCGCTTCCGGTCCAGACGATCAGCGTTGACGACGATCCTGCTCGAGGCGATGTAAACGCGCCGGTGACGATAGTGGAGTTTACGGATTTCCAGTGCCCTTCATGCGCGGCAATGCAACCTATCATCGAAGAGGTCGTGAAATCCTACGGCAATAAGGTGAGGTGGGTCATCCGGGATTTTCCGCTTGCGATGCATGCGAACGCTCGCAAAGCGGCGGAAGCAGCGAACGCGGCGCACGCTCAAGGGAAATTTTTTGAATACATCGCGTTGCTCATGAAGCGACAGGATGCACTGGACCTGCCCTCACTTAAGAAGTATGCCAGCGAACTGGGATTGGACCGGGCACGTTTCGACGCGGCGCTGGATAGCGGAAAATACGCTG
>DASYMB010000195.1:0-4109 GCA_036009285.1 Pyrinomonadaceae bacterium
TGTTCAGAGGCGCAGATCGTGCCGTTGTCGAACGTCTTGCTGGTCAAAATATCCTGCACGGCTTTGGACACGTCGGCAGTTCTTTCGATGAACACGGGAACATTGCCTGGACCAACGCCAAACGCGGGTTTGCCCGATGAATAGGCCGCACGCACCAGACCAATGCCGCCGGTGGCCAGGATGACCGCGGTCTGCTTGTGTTTCATCAAAGCTTCCGTGCCTTCGATCGTGGCAGTTGTCATACAGCCAATCGCGTCGGCGGGTAATCCCTCTTTGATCGCTGCTTCGCGCATTACGCGCGCGCTCTCGTTGATACAACGAGCGGCGGATGGATGCGGCGATAAGACAACTGCGTTTCTTGATTTGACGGCGATCAGGATTTTGAAGATCGCGGTGGACGTGGGGTTCGTGGAAGGAATGATCCCGGCGACAACGCCGCGTGGACTCGCAATCTCTACAACATCCTTCGACTCGGAGACGACGCCGACAGTGCGCAAGCCGCGAAAATAGTTCCAAACATCCTCAGCCGCAAAACGGTTCTTCTCACGTTTATCGTCCGGAATTCCGAAGCCGGTCTCCTCTACGGCCATCGCTCCCAGGCGTGCGGCTTCGCGAAGTGCGGCTTTGGACATTGCCTCGCAGATTCGATCGATCTTCGCCTGATCAAATTTAGCGATCTCGGCTTGGGCCTTGTACGCGCCTTCTACAAGGTCCCGTGCTTGTTGAACCGATATAAGGTCCTTGTCTGCGGACATGACAACCTCCGAGCCATTGCCGATTTTCAATTTCCGATTGGAACCGAACTCCAGCTATGCCTTTCAATCGGCAATTGGCAATCGGCAATCGAAAATCACCTGGCTTTTTCCTTGCTTCCCTCACGCGCACCGGCTTGAAGGGAGCGTCCCTGGTCGCCTTCTCCCAATTGACCGCGAGAGCCGCCGCCTTGAAGTGAACGCTCATCCGGGCTTAGACCCGTGCGCCCATCAACCGGCAAAACGCGCTCGACTTCAGCGTGTGGGCGAGGAATGACGTGAACACTTATCAACTCGCCAACTCTGCGTGCCGCGGCCGCCCCCGCATCTGTAGCTGCCTTAACCGCGCCAACGTCTCCGCGAACAAATATCGTCACATACCCGGCCCCGATATATTCTTTTCCCAGGAGAGTAACATTCGCTGCTTTGACCATTGCATCAGCGGCTTCGACGGCTCCGACGAAACCTTTGGTCTCCACCATTCCGAGTGCTTCTAAGGGCATCTCATGTATCCTCACTTTTTATTGTTGTAGAAATTAAAGTCGACGTTCGATTGCTGGCGCAAACCTATCACCGCGAGCGCGAAGAATCAAGAGAGCATGGAAGAGAGGACAGCGGGCAGAAGACAGAAGACAGAAGTCAGAATAAAGAAGTCGGACGTATCTTTTGGGTGAGACTTGTGGCCTCGCGTTCGGGGGTCTCCAAGTTTGACTGCCGCCTGGCTCCGATTTCTGTCTTCTAACTTCTGTATTCTGTCTTCTGTTGAAAGTTTGACAGCCTTCAGCAACGCAAGATATATTCGGCCAAACATTTAGGTGATCTTGCAGCGGGCATACCGCCTCCGATTCCAGCAAACTAAAGTGAGTCTACTTTTCAACTGGTATCCTACGAGGCCCACATCCACCGAAGCACCAGACAAAGGTTGACGCGAATTGGTGATGGCAGCGACTATCGGTGAACAGTTGCGACTCGCACGCGAAGGACGTGGCATTCCGCTACGCGAGATATCGGATCAAACGCGCATCTCCATGCACTACCTCGAAGCCATTGAAAGCAACGACTACAAGCGATTGCCGGGCGGCATTTTCAATCGCAGCTTCGTGAAAGCGTATGCGCGTTATGTGGGTTACGACGAGAAGGAGGCGGTTGAGGCCTACACGCGCTACATGCGCGATTCGGGAGAACCGGGCGAAGACGTGGTGAGCACGCCCTATCAATCGAAGGTCTACACCGATATGCCGGCAACGCGATCGCCGCTGCTTACGGGCGTGCTGATAGTTGTAATCCTGGCAATATTAACAGCTATGGTCCTGGGCGTCCTCCGCTGGGCCCAGCGCCGCGCCGCCGCGCCCGCTGTTACTGGGCCTGCCGTTACTGAGACCGCCCGCGGTCCCGGTAGGGGCCTGACAATCATCGTGCGATCTGACAAGGTTCAACGAAGTGTTCCCGACAATCCGTTTAATAGTTTTGATTTTCGGAAAGCTGACTACGAACAGTTCCTGCAATAAGTGTTGGTCGACCCGGGTTTGTGCCGCGAGGCTCAGTACACAAGCGTGCGCGCGGCCGCGAAGGCTCGCGCAAATCTCGCCGACAATACAAAATATTTTGCAACTGCCCGCTGCGAGTGGCGGGCAGTTCTGTTTTTAACGGTCGAGTCTATGTAAAGCAAACTGTTAGTTTGCGTTCTTGGATAGCTCGCGACATAGTGGCGCCCAATCGTCGCAAACTAACAGTTTGCTGTACGACATGAGGTTCCATCTCATAACCAATCATCAAGGAGTTGATAACGCAGCATGATCTCAGCAGATATACCCGAGGGTCTAACATTCGACGACGTGCTCCTGCTCCCGGCGCGTTCTGACGTTTTGCCAAGTGAAACTGATACGTCCACTCAGTTCACGCGCAATATCCAACTTCAGATTCCACTCTGTTCCTCCGCGATGGACACGGTAACGGAAGCGGCCCTGGCGATCGCGCTCGCGCAACAGGGCGGCATCGGCGTGATCCACAAGAACATGAGTATCGAACGCCAGGCTGAAGAAGTGGACAAGGTCAAACGCTCGGAGTCAGGAATGATCGTGGATCCGGTCACCATCCTTCCGACCAAACCCGTGCGCGAAGCGCTGCAGGTAATGGAGCGGTTCCACATCAGCGGTGTGCCGGTAGTCGATGAAGATGGTCATCTCGTCGGCATCATCACCAATCGCGACCTGCGGTTTGAAACGCGTTTCGATGTTCCGGTATCGGAAGTGATGACTAAACAACCGCTGGTTACTGTTCCTGTCGGCACGACGCTGGAGCAGGCGAAAGCGGTTCTGCAAAAACATCGGATCGAAAAGCTGTTGGTAGTTGATGAAAACAAAGTCATCAAGGGTTTGATTACCGTCAAAGATATTCAAAAGGCAATCAAGTATCCGACTGCGGCCAAGGACGATCTGGGACGCCTGCGCGTCGCGGCGGCCATCGGCGCTACCGGCGATTTTCGCGAACGCGCCGAGGCCCTCGTGAATGCGCGCGTGGATTGTCTGGTAATCGATACGGCGCACGGGCATTCAGTGCGCGTGATCGAAGCCGTGCGCGAGATCAAGAAACGATATCCCGACACTGAACTTATTGCGGGCAACGTGGGCACTGGGGAAGGCGCCCGCGAATTGGTGGAGGCGGGAGTGGATGCGGTCAAGGTGGGCATCGGGCCAGGTTCTATTTGCACGACGCGCGTAGTCACCGGCGCGGGCGTGCCGCAGATCACCGCGATTCAGTCGTGTGTCGAGGCCGCACGCGGGAGTGGTGTCCCGGTAATCTCGGATGGCGGCGTAAAGTTTTCCGGCGACGTAGCAAAGGCGATTGCCTCCGGGGCCGACACCGTCATGATCGGATCGCTGTTCGCCGGCACCGAAGAAGCGCCGGGAGAAGTGATTCTGTTTCAGGGTCGCTCGTTCAAGACCTATCGCGGCATGGGCTCGCTCGGCGCAATGCGCGAGGGTTCGCGCGATCGTTATGCGCAGGAGCTGGCGGATAGTGAATCGAAACTTGTGCCGGAGGGAATTGAAGGCCGCGTGGCTTACAAAG
Organism: Pyrinomonadaceae bacterium; assembly: GCA_036009285.1. Lineage (GTDB taxonomy): Bacteria > Acidobacteriota > Blastocatellia > Pyrinomonadales > Pyrinomonadaceae > PSRF01. Next base: position 3,822 of record DASYMB010000195.1, read on the forward strand.
GAACGATTGCGGAGATGACGACGCAACTGGTCGGCGGCCTGCGCTCGGGGATGGGCTACACCGGTTGCCGCTCCATCAAAGAGTTTCAAGAGAAGAGCCGCTTCATACGTATCACTTCCGCGGGCCTGCGCGAGTCGCACGTACACGACGTGATCATCACCAAGGAAGCGCCGAATTATCGACTGGAGTAAAACCTCAGTTGCTCTGTCAACTGGAACCGAGCAGCATCGATTCTACAAACTAAGGACGCGCGGGCCCGTCGCTCGCGTTTCTTTCCTTGTTGCTATG
>DASYMB010000196.1:0-6806 GCA_036009285.1 Pyrinomonadaceae bacterium
TTCAGTTTACCTTCGCCGAGCGTTTTCAGAGCAAATCGTCATGATCGCGAAAACTAAAGAAAGCTTTTTCATATGCGATGGTTTCACAATGCGGCGTCAGGGTTTTTCAATACGGCGATGAAGGGTAAGTTGCGGTAGCGCTCGGCGTAGTCGAGGCCGTATCCGACAACGAAATGATCCGGGATCTGGAAACCAAGATAGTCGATCTTCACTTCCCTTTCTCGCCGCTCAAATTTATCGAGTAGGGCCACCAGCTTAACGCTGGCCGCGCCACGCGATTCAAGATTTGCGAGCAAATAGGAAAGAGTCAGGCCCGTGTCTACAATGTCCTCTACGACGAGTATGTGGCGTCCCTCAATCGGCACGTCCAAATCTTTCATGATGCGAACTTCGCCAGAGGTGCGCGTCGCCGAGCCGTAGCTGGAAATGGCCATGAACTCTATGCTCAAGCGTGTGTCGATAGCCCGCAGCAGATCGCTAAGAAAGAAGCAGGCCCCTTTCAGCACGCCGATGAGCAGCGGATTAAGGCCCGCATAGTCGCGCGTGATTTCGGCGCCGAGCTCTTTGATGCGTGTCTGCAGTTGTTCCTGTGACAGCAGCACTTCCAGATTGGGGTTGCTGAATTCCGATGGTATGTGTGCGGACGAAGTAGCCAAGTCGGTGTCTCCTTGTGTTGCCAAGCGGAAGCCCGCGCGTTAACAAGGGCTTTATACGAAGTCCTGCCTAACACTCGGGCTTTATACGAAGCCCTCCCTCACAGTCGGGTTTCTGCTTGAAGCGAGCGATCAAGTGCTGTTGCGAATCTGCCTAATGGTGCGACATACTATTGAAGCTCTCCGTGCAGGTCAATCGCGTCTCGAAAATTGGGCTGTTATATTTTCGCTTCTCCTCGGAGGAATCCAGAGCAGTGTCAAGATCTAAATTTGTGCTCCTCAGTTGGGCGTTGTTGTTATGCATGACTGCGGGGGCAGCGCAGTCTGCGCTTGGCCAGGCTGCCGCGGCGCGACCCGCCCCCTCCGCTACTCCCGCCGACATTCACGCTAATGTCACCGAAACACTTGTCGACTCCAGTTTGCCCGACGATCCCGCGGTCGACAAAATGCTGAAAGTTTACAGTCCAAAGGTCCGCGCTTTGGACCAGGTAATCGGCAAGCTAAAAGGCGACTTGAAAAAGGGTGGAGTGGGCGCTGGTTCACTCGGCAACTTCGTCGCTGATGGAATTCGCTCCGAGGCAAGCTTGAAACTCGGTAAGCCGATTGTGTTGGCGGTGACGAATGCCGGCGGTATGCGCAAGAACGTTATCTCGGAAGGCGACCTGACGCTGCGCGATATTTTTGAGCTGCTGCCGTTCGAAAACGCGCTCGTCGCTTTTGATTTAACCGGTGCACAGGTGTTGGACCTCTTGCGCGTGGTCGTGTCGCATCGCGATGCGCAGTCAGGCGCGCGCATCAAATACCGAATCAATAGCGAGAAGCAACCGGAGCTGGAGAGCGCCGTGTTTTTGATCGACGGTGCGGAGAAACCAATCGATCCGAAAGCAAGCTATACGGTAGTCAGCATCGACTATCTGCTGAATGTTACCGGCAGCGACTACGCGGGAGTCTTGAAGAAGGCCACAAACACGCGGCCGCTCGGGCTCACCATTCGCGACGCTATCACTGACTATGTGAAGAGGCAGACTGCGGCCGGGCGGGAAATCAAGTCGACCTTAGACGGCCGTTTCGTTTTCGATAAGGCGGCATCCGGAACAGCGGAGGAGCCTAAACCATGATTACCAGACGACGTTTTTTGCAGGGTTCAATTGCCGGCGGCTTGGTTGCCGCATCTCCGGATTCCGCATTGCGGTTGATCTCGACGTCGATATGGTCGCCGATTAGCGCTCCGCTTTTGGAAGTTGAACCCGGCGAGAAACTGATCACAATTCTGCACACCAACGACACTCACTCGCAGATCGATCCGCTGCCCGCGAATGATAGGCAGTATCCAGATAAAGGCGGCGTGGCGCGGCGTGCAACTTTGGTAAAGCGCATACGCAAGGAAAATCCGAACACGTTGCTCATCGATGCGGGCGACGTGTTTCAAGGCACGCCTTACTTCAACTTTTTTAAGGGCGAAGTTGAATACAAGTCGATGTCGCTGATCGGTTACGACGTCGGCACGCTCGGCAACCACGACTTTGACAACGGTGTTGACGCACTCGCCGCGGCGATGAAGTTTGCAAATTTCGATTTCGTTTCCAGCAACTACGATGTGACAGGCACACCGCTCGCGAGTCGGGTGAAGCCTTATGTAGTACGCGTCATAGGCGGCGTACGCGTGGGGCTTTTCGGATTGGGCGTAAGCCCGGACAATTTGATCACGCCCGAGAATTTCAAAGGCGTGAAGTATAACGATCCGGTAAAAGCAGCGCGGGATGTCGTATCGACCTTGCGCGGACTCGAGCGTTGTACGTTGGTGGTGGGCATGTCTCACCTCGGGTACTATCCAAACGCAAGAGACGGCGGTATCGGCGACAGTCAGTTGGCCGCGCAAGTGGACGGCATCGACTTCATTGCCAGCGGCCACACGCATACGTTTATGAAGCAGCCGGTGTTAACGAAAACGCCCTCGGGTAGCAACACGATAATCTTTCAAGTCGGCAGGAGCGGAATTTATGTAGGCCGCGTGGATATGAAAATACGCGACGGCAAAGTGGTGGCGTTTGCCGGACGGTTGTTGGATTTGCGTGATGAATCGCTGGGGTAAGCCAGTGGCCAGTGGCCAGTGGTCAGTTCTTACAGTAGATAAATCCGCTGTCGTGACCACGAGCCATCATCTAAACGACTGACCACTGACCACCGACTACTATGGACGATAATTCAACACGCGATCGCATAAGAGCATTGGTTCGTGACGTGCTCGACAAGTCTCTTCCTTCCGACGCGGAAAACGCTCCCGCTCCCCGCAATATTTCCAGTCGTTTCATCGATACAGCTCCGGAAAACCCCATCACTGCTACGGAAATAACCGCGACGCGGGACGAGTCGTCGAAGACTGTCATCACTGAGGATGACGTGCGCGATCTCGCCGAGGGAGCGGTGCTGCGTATTGCCGAAGGCGCGCGCCTGACGCCTTTGGCCGCCGACATCGTAAGCGAGAAAAAGATTGAGATTGTTCGCCGCGTGTCGCGGAGCGGTTCAAAAACTTCGCGGTTGATTGCGGTCGGCGCCGACCACGGCGGTTTCAAGATGAAGGAGGAGCTCAAAACTTTTCTCAGCGGCTTGGGCCATCAGGTCCACGACTTCGGCACGAATTCAGAAGATCCGGTGGACTATCCCGACCTGGCGTACGCAGTAGCGCGAAGCGTCGCGGAAGGAACGGCTGAGCTGGGAATCGTAATCGATGGCGCCGGCGTTGGCAGCGCGATCACGGCGAACAAGGTGCCTGGCGTGCGCGCCGCAGCCTGTTACTCCGTGGCCGTCGCGCGCAACTCGCGCGAGCACAATGGCGCAAACGTTCTTAGTTTGGGAAGCAAGACGATCGACAGCGCCGAGATGCGCGAGATTGTTCAGGTGTGGCTCGCAACTGAGTTGACGGAAGAGCGACATCGGAAGAGAGTCGCGAAGATCCAGGCTGTCGAGCGGCAGTATCTTTGTTAGCAAGCGACTGTGGCGTCGGTCTCCGAAATTCCGATAACAGTCGGTAGAAAGGCCCGCGTGAAGAAAACCATACTCCTTTCAGTATTTGTGTGCTTGAGTTTCGTTACCGTTCTGGGCCAGCAGCTACCGCCTCCCGAAACGGTTCCTGAGTCAGCCACCTGGATTAAGTGGGCGCCTGCGAATGCGGGATTTACGGTCCTGCTGCCGGGCAAGCCATCCGAGACGGTGGGGATGGTAGAAGGACGTCCGGGCGTTGAAAATCACCTAATCACACTTGAGACAAAGCTGGCCGGCTACGTAGTGTCTTACGTGCAGTTTCCTGACGACGTAACAGATCCCGATGCGATAAAGCTGATGCTGGACAGCGGTCGCGAAGGAGGAATTGCTTCTAGCGGAGGGAAAATAAAAAGTGAAAAGGAAATCAAACTAAACGATTTTCTCGGCCGGGAATGGATAGTGGAAATTCCGGTAGGGCTGCTAGCTACCGCTCGCGCTTATTGGGTCAAGCGGCGACTTTACCAAACCATTTTCGTAACAACTCCGACTGCGAGCGACCCTCCAGAACTTATCAAGCGTCGTCAGGAAGCAGCAGATAAATTTCTCGATTCATTCACATTGAGCGGCGATAACGCCGCCAAAGTGAAGCTTCAGTAACTAAACCAATATGGGCCTGGTACATTTGCTCAATCAGAATCAGGGCCTGTTCATGATTGCGCTTACGTTTGTCTATGTGCTTGCCACAATTGTAATCGCGCGACAGGGGCAGAAGAGTCTCACCGTGGCCATTGAACTCGAACGGAGTCGTTCCCGTCCTTATGTCTTCTTTAACATCGCGTCCTCAGTAGTGAAGGGAACTACTTACGCGTCGATCAAAAATCATGGACTGACGGCGGCCTATAACGTCAAGGTAACTATCCAGCCAAAGCTCGTGCGACTCCACGACGGCAAAGAACTGGAGTCGGCGCTAACATCCGAGAACATTCCCTACCTGCCTCCGGGGGCAAGGCTCACCGATATCATTGACTCAAGTCCCGACTTTCATCGGAAGTATCCGGAACCGATTTTCAACGGCATTGTGGAATATGAGACTCAGGAATCGAGAAAGTATCGCGAGTCTTTTCACGTCGATCTTACTTTCTTGAAGAAGAGAATTTATCAGCGTGGGAAGGAAAGGTAACGCAAACTGTTAGTTTGCGAGGTTACAATACCCTCAAGCTGGATAGCAACGAACCACCGCAAACTAACAGTTTGCTTTACGATTTTCCCCACGCCGGCAAAGACGACCACGCGCACGTGATAGAATAAAGTTGCTTCGTTGGCCTCGCTTCGAAGTCAACGAATTAGCCGGAGCTTCAGTTGATGTCCTATTCACAAAACGGCAATCTCGAACTCTTAATCGATCAGATCACTGACGCTATAGTCGCGCGCCTGAACGGCGGCGACGGCGATCAAGCCTCAATGTGCGGCTGCACTTCCGAGTGCTTTAATCGCTGCCCTGAAAGAATGCACCGCATCATTGACGCGGGAGCGGCACGCATCGGTCTGGTCCTGGGTGAAACATCGACCGCCAGAGATTGGGCCAGCCTTATCGATCACACGCTTTTGAAACCAGAAGCCACTGACGAAGACATTAAGAAGTTATGTGAGGAAGCAGCCCGCTATCATTTCGCATCCGTATGCGTCAATCCAACCTGGGTGCGCGCGGCCGCGTGTAATCTTCAGGGCACCGGTGTTCCCGTCTGCACGGTGATTGGCTTTCCGCTCGGCGCCACGCTGTCGGACGTAAAAGCTTACGAAGCACGTCGCACGATCCTCGAGGGCGCGCGCGAAGTCGACATGGTGATCAATGTCGGCGCGCTCAAGAGCGGCGACGATTGTCTGGTTGAACATGACATCCATTCGGTTGTTGAAGTAGCGCATGAATACAACGCCACCTGTAAAGTGATAATTGAAACCGCGTTGTTAACCGACGATGAAAAGGTGCGCGCTTGCCTGGCTGCTAAAAATGCTGGTGCTGACTTCGTAAAGACCTCGACCGGTTTTTCGAAGGGCGGCGCGACTGTGGCTGACATCGCTTTAATGCGGCACACCGTCGGCGCGGACCTGGGCGTGAAAGCATCAGGCGGCGTTAAAGGTCTCGACGACGCGCGCGCCCTCGTCGAAGCGGGCGCGACCCGCATCGGCGCCAGCGTCGGCGTGAAGATCGCGCAGGAAGCCGCGGGCTCAGCACCCGTTGCGGGCAACTCAAGTTCTTACTAGAATCTAACCCCCTTTACGAAGATCATTTCTGAATACGCAAGGTCTTGATACGAGCAATACTTTGTGTCTATTCTTCCTTCGAACCATTCCGGAGCAGCCGGTGTTAAGCCATGCCTGCAAAGCATAATTTACTGGCAGTAATCCTTGGTGGCGGCGCGGGCACGCGTTTATTTCCGCTCACGCAGCAGCGATCAAAGCCCGCCGTGCCACTCGGCGGCAAGTACCGGCTGGTTGATATCGCCATCTCCAATTGCATCAACTCTGACGTCTTCAAGATGTTTGTGTTGACGCAGTACAACTCCGCCTCACTGAATCGTCACCTCGCGCAAACCTACCGCTTTTCCCAGTTTTCGAATGGTTTTGTCGAAGTCATGGCCGCGGAACAAACGCCCGAAAGTCCTCACTGGTTTCAGGGAACTGCCGACGCGGTCCGCCAGATTCTGCCGCACCTTAGCGACTGGGGCATCGATACGCTGCTCATCCTCTCGGGCGATCATCTTTATCGGATGGACTATCGCGCCTTCCTCGCGCGGCATTGGGAAAGCGATGCGGACGTCACCGTTTCTGTGACTCCGTGCGATGAAGCAGCGGCGAGCGATTTTGGTTTACTTAAGACTGACGAGAGTGGACGCATCATCGAGTTCAAAGAAAAACCGAAAGGTGATGAACTGCAATCGATGCAGGTTGACACGAGTAAGCTTGGTCTAAGCGAAGTCGAAGCAGTTCGTCGTCCTTTTCTGGCGTCGATGGGTATCTATGTCTTCAAGTATGATCGACTTCAACAACTACTGAGCGACGATCCCGCCGGAGTCGACTTTGGGCGCGAAATAATTCCGAGCGCGATAAAAGCCGGGAACGTACAGGCCTATATGTTCGACGGTTATTGGGAAGACATCGGGACCATCAGCG
>DASYMB010000197.1:0-5495 GCA_036009285.1 Pyrinomonadaceae bacterium
CGATTAAACCGTATCGCCAAATCGCGCGTCAGTTCAAGGTGCTGCTTTTGATCTTCGCCCACCGGCACCAGGTCGGTCTGATAGAGAAGGATGTCGGCAGCCATGAGCACCGGATAGTCAAACACTCCGACAGCGACATTCTCGCGTTGCTTGCGCGCCTTCTCTTTAAACTGCGTCATCCGCTCCAACTCAGACATGCGCGCGATGCAATTGAGAATCCAAGTCAACTCCGTGTGCTCCGGAACGTCTGACTGAATAAAGATAGTTGAAACGTTTGGATCGATACCGACTGCCAGGTAAATCCGCGCCAGCTCCCTGGTTTTTTCGGCCAACAGTTTAGGATCCTGCCGCGCGGTAATCGCGTGCAGGTTAACTATGCAGAAGAGGCTTTCATATTCGTGTTGCAGCTTCACCCAGTTGCGCAAAGCACCGAGGTAGTTTCCCAGGTGCACGTTGCCGGTCGGCTGCACGCCGCTCAAAATTCTTTTCATCATCGTCCGGCGCCAATAAAAACTAAAGCAAACGCAAGCGGCATTATGAAGTTGAAGATGACTCCAAGCACGCCCGTGAAGATCGCAATAAACAAGAGAATGAAACCAAACCTTTCCAGCGTTTCGAATCCGGCTTCAAAGCTCTCGGGCAGGATGCTGGCGAGCACTTTGCTGCCGTCCAATGGCGGGATAGGTAGAAGATTGAACACGCCAAGCGCGACGTTCAGAATGAAGAACGTTACTAACAACTCGAAGGCGCCGGTGGCGATCTGGGAATCACTTCTAATCCTCAGCCCATCAGTTATTCCAAACGTATACAACAGTCTTAGCCCGAGGCCCGCGATGAAAGCGATTATGAAGTTGCTGATGGCGCCGGCGGCGGACACCCAGAAGTTAGCCACGCGCTTATTCCGCCATCTCAAGGGATTGACTGGAGTCGGCTTGGCCCAACCAATCAGCGGAGCGCCGGTGAAGAATGCAATCGCTGGGAAAAGCAGGGTGCCGATGGGATCGACGTGCACAGCCGGATTCAGACTTATTCGTCCCTGCGAACGTGCAAGGTCGTCGCCGAACTGGTTAGACATCCAGGCGTGAGCTGATTCGTGAACCGATAACGAAAAGATTAGGGCCACCATGTAAAGGATGAATTGTCCGATGCTGTGACTGTCGATGTTGCCCATTAGTAATCAATATCTGAAGGAATAACACGAATTGTCCACACTAGCATGGCCCTTAAGAGGTGTCAAAAAATCAAAAAGTCGGTGCCTCTTTGGAGTGCGGCGACCTGTCACCGCTTTAGTCTGCGGCGGCTTGACGCCGCTTCCTCAACGGAGTTGATTCTACAAAAGGCTGCGATAGGTCGCAGCCGTCCAAAGCGGTGACAGGTCACCGCACTCCAAAGAGAAATTAGACTCCTAACTCCAAACTATAGATCGAGTCGGTAGAAGCTATCGCCAGGTCGCCCGTGGAATTAAAGGCGAGTCCCACCAGATTCATTCCCGCTACAAACATGTCCACGTCTTTGCCATCCGCCGAAATCCGCACGATTCCTCGCCGACCGCGCAGTGATGCAGCTACATAAACCGTCCCGCTATCGTCGACCGCCAGACCCTGCGGCCTTCCCAGTCCTTTATAGAAGACGCTGACATCTCCGTTTGCATCAACGCGCATCACGGAATCAAAACTCGCGACCGTCGGTCCCGTTACATACAAGGCTTCGTCTGGGCCAACCGCCAGATGGTAGGCGGAAACGGACGGCTCGAGTTGGGCCCAGGAGCTCTCTTCGCCAATGCCGTTGACTTTGTAAATTGTGCCGGTGCGATCCCCGACATACATCGTGTCTGAACGATCGAAGGCAATGCCGGTAGCAATCCCCAAATTTCTTGCGAAGGGCACCGCTTCCTTGAATGGCGTGATGCGATAGACGGTGCCGTCCATCCGGCTGCTAACGAACATCTGTCCGGTACTATCAAAAGCAATGCCGGTGGGATTAACTATATCGCCGGAGAATTCCGTTATCTCACCGTTAACGTCGATCCGGAAAATTGTTACCGGCAACTGTTCGCCACGCGAGCCGGAGCGCGTTACCAGGATTGCGCCGTCATCGAGATCGAAGGCGGGGTTAGCGACCGGATGGAGATCCTCAGCGAGCCGCTTTGCCACCACCACCGTCGCCGCATCGCTTCTCTCTCCATCGCATTCAAGAATGACTTCAACAGGACCACTCTCTTTCAGTTCGGGTACGATCCCGAGCACTCGTCTCGGCGATAAAGCCACGATCGGCGCCCGCTCGCTGCCAAACCAAACTGCGCAGAGAGTTGGATCGCTAGTATCGAAATCCTCACAGTCGATACTGACTTCCGCGCCCGGCACAGCATAATGGGGATCGATACGAAGAATTTTTCCTGCTTTGCTCATTTATCTTGTTTGATAACGGACCGTCATTCGTAGCCGAAGTGTCAAATTCCCTTGAGGGTGAAAGCTTTTCATCATACGACGCGCATCAAGTAGTGTCTAACGTCAGACGGCCAGAGTGGTGGAGAAGAGCGGAGGCGAGGCGGGCTTGGCCCCGCCCTTCGACGCACCCCGTGCTGCGGCGATTGGCTTCGCTCGATCAATCGCTATGGTATAATCCGATCTGCACAACGGCCGCTTACGAAATGGCAGCGTTCTTTCTGGAGACGCAGGCCGGGCCTTTCACTGAAACTGTAATGCTCAAGCGACTAAACCGCGCGATATCGCAGAGCAAAAACGAGAGTAATCCCCTGGCGTCGGAAACCCACTGCTCGCATCACTCATCCTGTAATTTCAGACCGAAACCGAAATCCAAGCGGCCGCCGCTCCGGGAAGTCATCTTCTCTGTGAGCCTAAGAACCTGTGTTGACGGAGGGAAGTAACTATCAAGGACATAATAGGAAACACCGCGGGCCTCAAGCCTAATCAACTTCGCAGAATAGAAAAGCTTTACACGAGGCGAATTGCACCTCACCAGATTCTGACCCCGGAGTTTGCGCGTCAACTCGCCGAACTGTCTCACGAAACACGAAGACAAATCGGCGCGCTTATCGATCGCAGCGGCCACGTTGAATATGTGATGGTCGGTGACAATCGCCGCATCGAGCTTCCCGACTTCAAACGCATTCGTGTCGCAGTCGATCGCTTTCGCGGTCTGCGTTGCGTGCACACTCATCTGAGAGGCGAAGGCTTGACGCAAGATGATCTCACCGACCTTGCGCTCCTGCGGCTCGACTTAATGGTCGCGATCGATGTGAATCCTGAGGACGGCCTGCCGGGGCTCGTCAGCGCCGCGCATCTACTGCCTATGGCTGCAGTCGACTTGCAGGGTGCAAACGGTCAGCAGCCTTATGCTTTCCTGCCGCCCAAAATTGTTTCCCAGCTCGACGTTGATTTTCTCTCGCTGATCGAGTCGCTGGAACAGGAGATGGCGCGCAACCGCCGTGTCTCGCGACAGGACGGACTCAAGGACCGCACGATTCTGGTAGGCGTTACGACCGGCGCGATTGCGGACGCAGAGGAATCGATGGCCGAGCTATATGAACTCGCGAGCTCCGCCGGAATCGTCGTGCAGGACAAGGTAATTCAAAGACGACAGGCAATCGATCCGCGAACGGTGTTGGGGCGAGGAAAACTTGATGAGTTACTGATCCGGTCGCTTCAGCTCGGCGCCGACATGCTGGTGTTCGATCGTGAGTTGACTCCGGCGCAAGTCCGCTCGCTTTCCGAAGCGACCGATTTGAAGATCATCGATCGTTCACAACTCATCCTCGACATTTTTGCGCAGCGGGCCCAATCAAGCGAGGGCAAGATCCAGGTAGAGCTGGCCCAACTGAAATATCTGTTGCCACGGCTTATTGCCGGACAGGATTCAGCCTTCTCGCGCCTGGCGGGCGGCATCGGAGGTCGCGGTCCTGGGGAAACAAAACTCGAGATGGACCGGAGACGTGTTCGCGATCGCATCAACCGGCTGGAAAAAGAGATCGAGTCGCAACGTCTGCGGCGACAGGAACGGCGGAAGGTGCGAACTAGAAATCAACTTCCCGTTGTTTCAATTGTCGGCTATACAAACGCGGGCAAATCGACGTTGCTCAACGCGCTGACGAATAGCGAGGTGCGCGCCGAGCAGCGAATGTTTGCGACGCTTGATCCGACTTCCCGGCGACTGAGGCTGCCGCGTGAGCAGGAAATAATTATCAACGACACGGTCGGATTCATTCGCGACTTGCCGCCCGGGCTGCTTTCCGCCTTTCGCGCAACGTTGGAAGAGATCGGCGACAGCAGGCTCCTGATCCACCTGGTTGATATTTCCAGTCCACGCTGGCCGCAGCAAATCCAATCGGTGGAAAGAATTCTGGAAGATCTTCACGTTGCTGAAATTCCTTCAATCCTGATATTGAACAAAGCGGATTTAGTAGAAAGCGAGACGGTCGCGGCCATCTCCCGGCAGTTGGCCCAGGGCGGCGATCGCGAAGTTGTGGCTATATCCGCGACCGATAGAAAAACGCTGCCGCCGCTGCTCGAGAAGCTCGGACAAATGCTTTCACATGACCTTCGTCGACCGGAGGAGCGAGCCTTTTCCAACGTTCGCGCTTCGCGCATCGCATAAATCAGATGGCTCTTCGTCCTCGATTCACAACTCCGTTTAGCCGTGTCCGCGACCTCGCGGCCCAGTGGATTGTACGTCCCTTCAAAGTATTCGAGCCGCGCACGCGTTTTCTCATCGGCTTCGCTTTTCTAATCGCCGTAACCGCTCCCCTGCTGGTCAGCAACTACTCTTCGGGTTTCCCCGAAGACTATCGCGAAGGCGATGTCATAAGAGCCAGCGTCGTAGCACGCGCTGATACCAGCGGCTTCGACATCATGGAAACAGAGCGCCGTCGCAACGCCGCTCGACAAGCCACCCGGCCGATTTTTAATTTTGATTCTACGCGCGGCGAAAGTTCTGCGCGAAGTTTTCGGGCCGCGTGGGAAGAGCTCCAACGACAGTACGAATCCAGAACTCCGGCTAAGGTTTTGAGCTGGAGCGGCGACGGCGGAGCGGGCGTCGCGCGCGCGATTGTTTCCCATAACTTCAACGACGCGGATTTGAATCGACTAGCGGCACTGATTCGCGAGACGGGCGATAAGTATATTTACGATGATGCTGACGCGGATCGTTTGAACCAGGAAGTAGTTTTGGTTGACGTTCGCAATCCTTCGGGTCAAATGATTATGCCCGCGCCGCGCACGCGCATGTTCTCGCTCAGCACTGCGCGACAGGAGCTCGAACTAAAGCTGCTCAATTTGCCGGGCTGGACGTCGGAACAGAAATCAGCCCTCGTTGCGGCAATCTTGCCGCTGATTCGTCCCAACGTAGTGCTCGATCAGACCGCGACTGCAACGGCGCGTGAGGCCGAAGCCAACAAGATCCCGAACGTAACTGTCTCGCTTAAACGAAACCAGATGATCGGGCGTGAAGGCGACACGGTAACGCCGGCAATGCTCGCG
>DASYMB010000198.1:0-3970 GCA_036009285.1 Pyrinomonadaceae bacterium
ATCTGATGAGGCGACCGACAAGTATTACAAAGCCGACGCGATCATTCCGCAATTGAAGAAAGGCGAAGAGGTCGATGGCAAGAAAACCGGCGAGTACGTCGTTGACGAACGACAGCATACCGCTGTTTTGACTGAAGAAGGCGTAGACAAAGCGGAACGTCTTTTGGGAGTAGGAAATCTTTACGACCCTTCAAACATGGAGCTGCTTCATTGTGTTGAGCAGGCCCTGAAAGCGCACACGCTATACCGCCTCGACCATCAATACGTGGTGCAGGACGGCGAAGTAATAATCGTCGACGACTTCACCGGACGATTGATGAAAGGCCGTCGCTGGTCGGATGGTTTACATCAGGCCGTGGAAGCTAAAGAGGGCGTGAAGATCGAAAAGGAGAACCAAACCCTCGCGACGATCACACTGCAAAACTATTTCCGGTTGTACGAGAAACTTTCCGGCATGACTGGTACGGCGGAAACCGAAGCAGCCGAGTTTCAGACCACGTATAAGCTGGACGTGATTGTTATTCCGACCCATATGCCGATGGTGCGCAGTGATTTTTCCGACGTGATCTATCGCACGCTGCCCGAAAAGTGGGACGCAGTGATTGAAGAGATCAAGGATTGTCACGAGCGCGGTCAGCCCGCTCTGGTGGGCACCGTGTCGGTTGAAAACTCCGAATTGATTGCGCAGCGACTGCAACGCGAGGCTGTGCCCCACAACGTTTTAAACGCCAAGTATCACGAACGCGAAGCCGAGATTATCGCGCAGGCCGGACGTAAAGGCGCCGTCACTATCGCCACCAACATGGCCGGTCGCGGGACCGACATTCTGCTCGGCGGCAATCCGGATTTCATGGCGCGCGAGTTTCTCAAGAAGGAAGAGGTCGACCCGGATGAGGCGACTGAGCAACAGTGGTCAGACGCGTTTGCGCGAGCGAAACGCATCGTCGAGGACGAGCACAAAGAGGTAGTTGGAATTGGCGGCCTTCACATCCTGGGAACCGAGCGCCATGAATCGCGGCGCATCGATAATCAGCTTCGCGGACGTGCCGGACGCCAGGGCGATCCGGGTTCGTCGCGTTTTTTCCTTTCGCTTGAAGACGATCTCATGCGCATCTTTGCAGGGGACAAAGTCAAAGCGTTGATGCAACGGTTGGGCATGGAAAAGGGTGTCGCGATCGAGTCGAAGATGGTCTCGAAGCGCATCGAGTCGGCGCAGAAGTCGGTGGAAGGGCGAAACTTCGAATCGCGGAAGCACCTGCTCGAGTATGACGACGTCATGAACAAGCAGCGCGAGACGATTTATGGCTTGCGCCGCCAGTTGATGGAAGAACCCGACCAGCGTGAATATCTGATGGGCGATCCGCCGCAGGCCGGAGTTGCGTATGATCTGCTTTCGGATTTGACCAAACAGTATTTGAATCCGGACGTTTCACCCGACGACTGGGATACGGAAAACTACCAGATCCAAATCAAAACGATCTACGATTTTGACGCGGACGTGGAAGCTATCGATATTCCGAATTTTACTTCGCCGGAAGTAACCGACGCGATCTGGGAAAAGCTCAAGATCAAGTATGCGGATAAGGAACAGCAGATCGGCCCCGAAGCAATGCGCACCTATGAGCGCATTATCATGCTCAACATCATCGACGCCCAGTGGAAGGACCACCTCCTGTCGCTGGACCACCTTAAGCAGGGCATCGGTTTGGTCGGCTACGGCCAGAAGGATCCGCTGGTTGAGTACAAGAAGCAGAGTTTCGATATGTTTCAGGAGATGCTCGATCGCATCGACACCAGCACGATCCGATCGCTCTTCAATCTTCAGGTTGTTTCGGAAGAACCGCCCGAAGCTTTACGTCAACGCCGTTTGCCACGCCGTCCTACACCAATGACCTTCACTGGCCCGAACCAGGGCGCAGCCGCGGCTGGTGAAGAAGCAGGAAGGACAAAAACCGTCGTCCGTGATCAGCCCAAGGTCGGCCGCAACGAACCATGCCCCTGCGGCTCGGGCAAGAAGTATAAGAAGTGTCATGGCGCAGCGGCTTGAGTCGCAACGCGCGAACTCGAGCGAGTCACGTCATTCCTCATGACGGCGGTTCCGAGCCCAATTGTCCGACTGCTTTCCGAGATGACCAGTACCACATCAACTAATCCCGCGGTGCAGGCGATCATCGGCGGTACCGCGCCACATCAAGCCATGCTCGCCGCCGCCAGCGGACTGTTGCCGCTGCCGCAGTCGGATTTGCTGGAAGTGTTGGTGGCCCTGAAGCAGTCGGCGGATGCGGAAATCCAGGCAGCGGCAGGGGATACTCTCGAATCTCAGGACGCTCAAGACTTGCTCGCTGCTGCCAGGAGTGATGAAACCTCCACGCCCGTGCTTGATTACCTGGCGACGTTTTCAGGCGCGGTCCGTGAAATCCGCGAAGCAGTAGTCCTCAACAATAAAACTTCGGATGAAACAATCGCTGGCCTTGCTCTCTCCACTTCGGATGGCTCCCTGCTGGATCTGATTGCCAATAATCAGCAGCGGCTGGTGCGGTTCCCGAAAATCATCGACGCGATCCTGGCAAACTCCCACCGCTCGCCCGAAGCCGAACGCCGCGCACGAGAAACCAGGCAGGAGTTTTTTGAAAAGGAAAGAGGCGCGCAGCAAATCGCTCAGGAGCTGCGAACCAGAGGTAAAAATGCCGCGGCAGAGTTCTTTGAAAGCGCCGATTTCTCCGAAGGACTGACCGCCGACGATGCCTGGTTGATCGCCCAGCACATCGAGGTTTCCGACGCTGATATCGATAGCTCCTGGCTGCCCTCGGAACGCTATGAAGAACTGAAGGCGGAAACTCCCGAGGAACGCACTGCCAATTTCAAACGAGTAGTCGAATTTGAACGGATTGAATTGGGCGAGGTGCCCGCGGAACGCGTCTCTTTGATTCGGCGCATCATGTTTATGAATGCAAGAGACCGCATGAAGCTCGCAATGAAAGGCGACCGCGAAGCTAGAGGTATATTGATTCGCGATTCAAACAGAGTGGTGGCCACGGCCGTGATCCACAATCCTCGCATAACAGATCAGGAAGTGGAGAACGTTGCCGCGATGAGAACGGTGGCTGACGAGGTATTGCGACTTATATCGATTAACCGCAATTGGGCGCGCTCTTACCCCATCATTCATAATCTGGTTCGTAATCCTCGGACGCCTGTACCCACGGTGATGGGAACACTTCCTCGAATTCGCACCAAGGATCTCAAAAATCTTAGTCAAAACAGAAACGTTTCCGAAGCCACGCGACGGCAGGCGATGCGTCTTGCACAAGCCCGGTCGGGCGAATAAGCTCAAGAATATCGGGAGCCTTCGGGCGAATGTTACGGAAGTCTTGTCAAATTGTGCTTGACACGTCACAAATGTTCAGTATAATTTCACACACTGAACACGCAGTCCCATTGATAAGGTGTTACTTCGGAAAGGTCGCGGACTCATTTTATCGGCACCGCGAGGCTTTATCTCACCCGCAAACGCACCGCCCTGGTTCACGGGATCGGCCCTTCGCGATTCTCAGTTCTTTGTAGCCCCGGAATTAACCCGAACCTGCCCGAAAGTTTGCCCCGCCAATCTTAATTGATTAGCGGGGCACCTCTCTTTTATAGCAACTAAAATTTAAAACTACTTGCGGGAGAGCACTCTCTCATTGTGCATCTCTGGCTTGAGGCCCGAATTTGTTGAGCGGATTTCCTGTCCGGCCATCTCAGCAAAAAGTCTTTCATACTGATCAACCACTCGGTCCCAATCATAGTATCGCTGCACTCTGACCTGGGCCCGATTGCGATAACTCTGCACCAGTGAGCCGTCCCGCAGGACGCGCTGCAGCTTCTCCGCCAGATCGAGTTCGTCAGCATAAGGTATGCCGGCATCGCCCACGGCCTCGATGTTTTCCGGAGTCGCCAAGGTTAAGACGCAGTTCCCGTAACCCATGGC
>DASYMB010000199.1:0-3951 GCA_036009285.1 Pyrinomonadaceae bacterium
GGTAATTTCACCGTCGTAAGGACCAAACCGCGAACTCGCGCGCTCGCGCTCAATGTCGATGCGGCGCAAGGCGGAGCTGCTAAGGAAACGATCGTTACGCGCTAACGTCAGCAGCCGTGTGATCCTCGGCTGCGGCAACAGATCACCTTTCTCACCGCGATGAACGTGTCGCTCCTGCTGGCGTACCAGCGTCACATTCAGCTCGGTCTTGGTTGACACCCCTTCCAGTATCTTGCCTTCGTAGTCTCGCCGCACGGTTTGCTCTTCAATTTTGAAAGGTGAAACAGCGCGCCGCAGCTCATCAATGTAATAGGAGGCGACAGTTTCGGAATCGTCCGCGAGGACGAGCGGCCGGCTAAGATAAAGGCGCTCGGTCGCGCGGCAGGCCGCCTGATAGAAATAGTGCTCTTCTTTCAATAGCGTCGCAGGCGAGATGTCTTCCAGTGTCAACCCATATTTTTTCAGGCGCTCGCGCTCCTCGTGTGGATAGATCCAATCGCGCGAGGCGCGCAAAGGAAATCCACCTTCGACCAACCCGGCGATAAAGACGACGCGAAAACGCAGACCACGAACATCGGTTGCTTCGAGCACGCGCAGACCGCCGCGATCCGCCGCGCCATAAACCTGCGACTGCGAACTAAGCGCGCGCCGCACTTCTTCGATGAAGGTTGCGAGGGTTGTTGTCTTGTCAGAACCACCTGCGGTAGCGGGTGGCGTTGATGCCGGGCCATGCAGGCCACCCGTTAACGCCGGTGGTTCTGACAAGTCAGCGGCGATCTCGATGCTCTTAATTGCAGCCACGAATGCGCGACGCAACGCTTCGAGGCTGTTGTAGTTGAGCATCGCTCGCGGCAACTCTTCATCTTCAACTGCGCTTCGAATCGGCTGGGTGATTTGATCTCGAAAACTAAACTCCTCCAGCAGCTTCATCAGCGACAGGCGCAAGCGAGCCGGCGTGCCCCCTCGCTCTACCGCCTGAATCTTTTCCGCAAATGCCAGCATGACGAGCGAAGTCCAGGCCAGCGTGGCGGGATGGACATCGCGTGATGGCCGTCGCTTCCGTTCGACATCCGCCGATTCAACTTTCGCCGTCTCCGCATTTTCGATTTGGTCCGCCTCGTCCGGGTCGCGGGCCTGCTCACCAGAGTCGATATTCAAAAGCTCCCTCGTCGCTTCAGCCCCGGGAAGTTCTTTGATTAGCTTTCCCGCCCGCGCCAGCCAGTCACTCACGCGCAGCTCGCTGCCGACATAAGCGAATGCGTTCTCGAGCGCGTCAGCATCCCAAAAACCGATGCGGTATCGCTTCTTTAGTCGCTCGTAAAGTTCACTGTCAGGCTTTTGATCCTTGTCTCGTAACAGGCCGGCGTACTCGGCGTTGAACCGCGACGAGAGTTCGCCCAGGTCCTTTTCGTTTAGTCGAAAGTATTCCGACTTGATGAGATCGGCAAGCTCTGAAACTCTCGGAGCGGCCGCTTCATCGCGAGAGATCTGCTCCAGGATGGAGAAGAGTTTGAGCGCCGCACGGTTGGCCGGAACATCGTTGGCGTCAACACGCGATTCGAGATTACACGGCAGCGACTCCTCGCGCATGACGCGCGCGATCGTCTCCGCGTAAGAAGCACGCTGGCGCACGACGAGCGCGATGTCAGCCAACGAGTAGCCCTCGCGCAGCAATAGGCGTTTGATCTCCTTGGCCACCGCGCGAATTTCAGTATCGCGATCGCCGCATTCGAAATATTTGATCTGCGATTGCTCGAGCTCGGCTTCCTCAGGATTAGCGAGCCCCGGATTAAAGAGATTTTCTCGTAGTCCCGCCAGCGCCCCGAGCGTAGGAGCAATCTCCTCAGCGCTATGCTTGATCGCAAACGGCGCGACGGACGAAAGATGCGCGATGGTCTCCTGAAACGGAAGAAAGATCTCTTGATTGCGCTCATCGTGATTGAGATTGACAATCACTTCCGGAACCTGAGGAATGAGCCGCTGCAGGATTTCACCCTGCACCGGTGTGAAATCGAAGAAGCCGTCAAGCACCAGCAATTGGACGTTTGCGAGCCAGGGAACCCGCACCGCGCCACCTTCCAAATCTCCGCTAAGAACTGCGAGCGCGCGCAACTGATCCGCGTCTGCTTCGGTGAGCTGGTGCCGGTTGAGCAGCTCGGAGTAAGTCGCATAAATCAGCGCCACCTCCTGATCGAAATCGTTTTGGGTGTGGAGGCCGCGCTCAGTTTGTCCCTTCTGTGTTTGACCTGATGCCGCATCGAGGGTGAGATCGCTGGTGCGAGTCGCGATTATTTCAGCAACCTGAGCCGGCGATTTTGCTGCCCGCTCAATTTCGCCAATGAGCGTTGCGATTGTATTAACGCAGCCCTCGCGATTGGCAAGCGGCCCGATGGCCTTGAGCCCGCCCATCGCCGTCAAGCGCGCCAGAATTTGAGAAACCAGACTGCGCTTCAACGGCAGCTCTTCCTGATCGATGGGAACGCGCGGAGAAAGGGTGTGGCCTTTTTCGTCAACTGCCGTCGACAGCACCCGGCGCACGAAACCACGAAAGAGATAGACCGGGAGTTCGCCCCAGACACCGCAATTCTTAACGCCGTCGAGAACGTCTTGTGTGACAACCTCGAGCAGAGGGTAGGAAGCAGCGAGGTAGAGGAACGTGTCGGACTTGCCAAGGGAGACAAGCTCAGCACAGCGTGCGATCAGACGCGGGCGATTGTTGCCGAGCAGCGGACCTAACCAGATTTCTTTTGACAAGCTAAGCTCCCAAAACGTTTCCACAGATTACGCGGATTTCACAGATTCAAAGCACCGACAAGCGATCCGCAAATATGCGCCGGCGGTGTTGGTTTTTCTAATCTGCGTCATCTGTGGAATCTGCGGATAAGCCTTTTCCTAGACCTCGCTGCCTCCTACACTCTTAGCATTGAGCAGCGGCAAAGACTCATCTTCCACTGGTTCACTTTCTGCCGCTACCAGCTCCGGAAACAGTCCACCTTCATCCAAACTAAGTGGGCGCGCCAGCTTGTCGATCGGCTCCAGCGTCTCAATCTCTTCCCCCGCAATCGCCCCGCGCTCCTTAAACTTTCTCGCCGTCACCAGCACGCGCGCTTCGAGTGAACCAACTCCTCGGTTGTAAGAGTCAAGCGCCCGATCAAGACCTTTGCCAATATCGGCGAAATAGTTAGTGAAGGTGCGCAGGCGATCGTAGAGGTCTTTGCCGAGCTTGCTCACCTCGTGAGCGTTGGTGGCCATCTGCTCCTGCCGCCAGCCATAAGAGACCGCCTTCAACAGGGCTATCAACGTCGTTGGCGTAGCAATGATCACTCCCTGGCCCACACCGTCTTCAATAAGTTTCGGATCAATTTCCAGCGCCGCGCTGTAGAACGTTTCGCCCGGCAAAAAGAGCAGCACAAACTCCGGTGTGGGCTGTACCGCTTCCCAATAAGACTTCTTGCTCAAGGAGCCGATATGCGTGCGCACCAGCCGCGCATGATCTTTTAGTCTCGCGCTGCGAATCACATCGTCCGTAGTGGAGATGGATTCGTAAAACGCATCGAAGGGAACCTTCGCGTCGATGACAATGGTGCGATTGCCCGGAAGGCGAACGATGACATCCGGACGAATGCGGCCATCCGCGGTAACTACCGTTTCCTGTTCCACGAAGTCGCAATACTGCAGCATTCCCGCCAGCTCCACCACCCGCCGCAACTGAATCTCGCCCCACCTTCCACGCACGTGCGGCGCGCGCAAGGCGTTAACCAGATTTCCCGTCTCCGCCTGAAGTTGTAATTGAGAAGTGGCGAGGGCTTTCACTTGTTCACGAAGCTCTGCATAGGCGCCGGCCCGCGTTTTTTCCAGCTCACCGATTTTGGAATCAACTCTTTCGAGCGATTCCCGGAGCGGTCTTACCAACTCGTCGATCGCCTGTTGCTTGAGTTCGAGATCTCCCTT
>DASYMB010000200.1:0-11104 GCA_036009285.1 Pyrinomonadaceae bacterium
ACCAAGGTCGGATACTTCGAACACAAGTCAATGCTGCTGGAATACACACCCGATGGTATTTTGACCAAAAGGAGAAGCGGAGTCTAAGGATGAGAGCCTGGAGTTTGCTGTGAAGACGGCAACAACGATTCTTTCTATCGGCGCGAAAGCTGCAGCGCTGCCCACAGCGATTTTCGAACTTCCTTGAACTCGGTCTCTAAGGTTTGGGCACGCGCTTTTCGAGAAGACTTTTTTTCTCCTCGGTCGCCGTGCGCTGGGCGATTATCCGGTTGAGGTGTCGCTAACAAAGGCCGCTTCGCCTGTCCAATTTTCTGAACATTTCTCATTAGTGGGACTCATCGATCCCGAAAGCGAAACGTTTTCCTCGTTCTATTGGTACCCGCCTTACCCACAAACTTCACCGCGAGAACCATCAATGCTCAGCAGGGAACTGGGCGATTGCTGCCTTCAGGGCCTTGTTTTATTACCCAAATCATAAACCACCAGAGCGTTGGCATAGGCTTTGAATTAGGGACTGCCGGCGAACTGTATTTCTGTAAGAATATTTTGATTTGCGTAGCCTATTTTGATTTGCGTAGCCTCAGCGGTTCGCATCCGCGCAACTAGTTCAAAGTAAAGTCATGGTTGATATAAAGCGACCCGGAAAATCTAAGCTCAAGAAGCGTCTTCGCAGCGCAATCTTTATTGTTGTTGGTCTCGCGGCTATCGGCGGCATCACCTATGGACTCACGAGGCTGAAACCCGCGGCGCCTACACTCGATCGGTCCACCGCCGTGATCGATACGGTCAAGCGAGGCCAGATGCTGCGCGAGGTGCGTGGCATTGGAACCCTCGTGCCGCAACTGGTTCGCTGGGTGCCGGCGCCATCGGATGGGCGAGTTGAAAAGATTCCCGTTCAGGCCGGTGTGGTGGTTGGGTCCGACACCATAATCGCCGAACTTTCGAATCCGAAGATGGAACAAGAGGCGATGGATGCCGACTTCCAGGTAAAGGCGGCGGAAGCCGACAAGGAAAGTTTGCGCACTCGGCTGGAGAGCGATTCCATGACGCAGCAGTCGGCCATTGCCGGTATCAACTCGGAGTATAGCCAGGCGAAATTGCAACTGGATACCGATGAAGTGCTGGGTAAACAGGGTCTGGTTCCCGAACTGCTGCTGAAGATCTCCCGCATGCACGTTTTGGATATTGGCAATCGGCTCAAGGTGGAGCAACAGCGCCTCGCAGTAAGCGCGAAGTCGATCAAGGCGCAGATCAACGCGCAGGAATCGCGCATCGCACAGTTTCGCGCCCTTGCGAAGCTGAAACGAGATCAGGCCACTGGTTTGAAAGTGCGTGCCGGTACGAGTGGAGTGCTGCAGGAAGTTTCGGTGCAGGTTGGACAGCAGGTGACGCCGGGATTCAACATCGCGCGAGTCGCCGATCCCGCTTCGCTAAAAGCTGAGCTGAAGATTGCTGAGACGCAAATCAAAGACGTGCGGCTGGGCCAACCCGTGGCGGTGGATACTCGAAACGGAATTATCCAGGGAGAAGTGCAGCGCATCGATCCCGCGGCGCGTGAAGGCACGTTCATCGTCGACGTAGCACTGACCGGGCCATTACCAGCCAGTGCGCGGCCGGATTTAAGTGTTGACGGAACCATCGAACTCGAGCGCCTAACCGATGTCTTATATGTCGGTCGCCCCGCCTTTGGGCAGGGGCAACAGACGGTCGGATTATTTCGCCTGAACGTGGATGGACAGGAAGCGGTCCGCACTCAGGTGACGCTCGGCCGGAGCTCAGTAAGCACGATCGAAATAGTCAACGGTCTTAAAGAAGGCGATCAAGTGATCCTGTCAGACACGTCGTCGATGGATAGCTATAACCGCATCCGCGTGCGTTGATTTGTCAGAACCACCTGCGTTAGCGGGTGGCCTTGATCGTGAAGCAAATGCCGCCCGCTCTGATAAGCACCACCAAGCGGCGGGCGCCTAGCGCGTGGGCGAGCGTTAGCGGGTGGCCCTGATCGTAAAGCAAATGCCGCCCGCTCACGCAGGCGGTTCTGACAACAGCTACCAATTACAAGCGATACACCTCGAAAAACTGAAGTTTGTCACAACTCCAAGGAGACTAAAATGAGCTCATCCGATCCCCTTATTCACCTTTCAGATGTAAAGAAAGTTTTCTACACCGACGAAGTCGAAACTCACGCGCTTTCCGGAATACACCTCGACATCCAGAAGGGCGAATACGTTTCCATCGCTGGTCCATCAGGCTGCGGCAAGTCAACTCTGTTGTCGATTCTCGGCTTGCTCGATACACCGAGCGACGGGCAGTACGTGCTCAACGAAAAGCCGGTTGAAAATCTTTCGATGTCGGAGCGGGCCCGTATTCGCAATCGCGAAGTGGGGTTCATCTTCCAAAGTTTTAATCTGATCGGCGATCTGACGGTTTATGAAAACGTCGAATTGCCCTTGACGTACCGGGGCATGGGCTCGACTGAACGCAAGAAACGCGTGACTGAGGCGCTGGAAAGCGTGGGTATGGGCCACCGCGCCAAGCACCTGCCCAGCCAGCTATCGGGCGGTCAACAACAACGCGTGGCCGTGGCTCGCGCAGTCGGCGGACAGCCCAGCATCCTGCTGGCGGACGAACCGACCGGCAACCTCGATTCGACTAACGGCGAGGCGGTAATGGAACTGCTGCGCGACCTGCATCGCGGCGGCGCCACCATCTGCATGGTTACCCACGATGCTCGTTACGCTCAGCACGCCGATCGAATTGTGCACTTGTTTGACGGCCTGATCGTTGAAGAGGAAGCGGGCGCCAATCGTCGCGAAGTAGAAGATGCAAAACGGGAAGCGAAAGAGAACGGCTTCGGAGCGATAGGATGATCAGCCTACGCAACGTTGAAAAGTCATTCCCGCATGGTCCGGCGAAGACCTACGTGCTGCGGCGCATCGACTTCGACATACAGGCGGGTGAATTTGTTTCCATCATGGGACCCTCAGGCGCCGGCAAGTCGACGTTGCTGCACATCGTCGGCATGCACGATCAATCGTGGTCGGGCGAGTATTACTTTGACGACGTGGCCGTTCATTCACTCGACACTAAAAAACGCGCCGCCTTGCGGAACCGCAATATCGGCTTCGTCTTTCAAAGTTATCACCTGCTCGACGATCAAACAGTCTTCGAAAACCTCGAGCTGCCCCTCTCGTATCGCGACGTCAGCAAAAAAGATCGGCAGTCAATCGTCTGCGACACGCTCGATAAATTTCAGATCGTCGGCAAGAAGGACCTCTTCCCCAGCCAGCTTTCCGGCGGTCAGCAGCAACTGGTCGGCATCGCGCGCGCAGTTGTTGCCAACCCGCGAATAATTCTTGCCGATGAGCCTACGGGAAATCTTCATTCCAGTCAGGGCAAAGAGATCATGGATATGTTCAAGCGCCTCAACGACGAAGGCACAACCATCATCCAGGTAACACACTCCGAAACTAACGCCGCCTATGGCAACCGGATCGTGCGGCTCGAAGACGGCTGGGTAGTCAAGGAGTAATCCGGCGTGATGGAGAGTTTTATGCATACCTCGAGTCCACACGCGTTGCCGCCGCCGAATCCGCCGGCGCCACGAGCGTTGATCGCCGACGATCAGCCTGACGTGCTGACTGCGCTGCGTTTGCTTTTGAGGACTGCCGGTTACCAGACCGAAGCGGTGACTTCGCCGGCGGAAGTACTCGAGGCGATCCAGCAGAGCAATTTCGATCTGGTATTGATGGACCTCAACTACGCTCGCGATACGACCTCGGGACAAGAAGGCCTCGATCTAATTACCAGCATTCGCACGTTGGATAGCGCGCTCCCAATCGTGGTGCTCACCGCGTGGGGCTCGGTCGAATTGGCCGTTGAAGCCATGAATCGTGGCGGGCGCGACTTCGTGCAAAAGCCCTGGGACAACTCACGTCTGCTCAAGAGCCTGAACACTCAAATCGAACTGGGACGCAAGAAACGTCAACAGCGACTCATCGACGCCGAGAGCCGCAACGAAAGCGACAAACTGCATCAGGAGCTGGAAGAGTCGCAGCAGATTCAAGCGGGGTTGATGCCCAGGGCCTTGCCCCATATCGACGGGTTAGACATCGCCACTGCCTGGAAACCCGCGCGCACAGTTGGCGGCGATTATGTCGACGTATTGAAGTTTAGCGAGCAGCACACGGGCCTCTGCATTGCCGACGTGGCCGGCAAGGGAATGCCTGCGGCCCTCTTGATGTCGAATGTGCAGGCGGTTCTGAAGTCGTTTGCTTCCGAACTGGTCTCCCCGGCGGAGTTGTGCGCGCGAGTGAATAGCGTGATGTGCGACAACATCGTGTCACATAGATTTATCAGTTGCTTCTATGCCCTCCTCGACATTCCAGGCAAGAGACTTTCATACAGCAATGCGGGCCACTGTCCTCCCATGTTGGTGCGTGATGGCTCTTGCCTGCGAATGAATGAGGGCGGCCCGGTACTCGGTATTTTTCAGGAACCTGATTACGCGCAAGGCGACATTGAACTGCGGAGCGGCGACTGCCTGGTGCTCTTCACTGACGGTGTGACCGAAGCTCGAGGTATTTCCGGCAGAGAATTCGGCGAAGATCGTTTGCAGGAACTACTAACTGGTGGACACCAACTGCGAGCGGCCGACTTACGCGATCGGATCATGGAAGCGGTGAACGAATTCAGCGAGGGTGAAGTTTATGACGACGCCACGCTGCTGGTGGTCAAGGTCGATTAAATATCAATTTCAGATTAGTGCCAATATCTAAAGCTTGGGAGGACTGCGATGGATTCATTGCTGCGAGACCTGAAATTCTCCGCTCGCTCCCTCCTGAAACACCCGGGCTTCGCCGCGGTAGCGGTGCTGACACACGATGAAAAGAACACCGCGGAAATCATCGGAGTCGTGGCTGACGTAAAAAACGGCGATCTCGAAGAGATACCCGACGCCACGTCATACCTCCCTTACTCGCAAATCCAAATCGGACGATGAGTTTGATTATTCGCGGGACACAGGATCCAACCCGGCTGGTAGTGCGGTGCGCAGCGAAGTCCGCGCGCTTGATAACACTCTGCCGGTCTCAAACGTCAAGACGTTAGACCAGATGATTTACGAACGAATCTCGCCCAAGCGTTTGGTGGCGCCGACTGACCGGGCCACGTTTGTTGGTGTCGCGAGCGTTTTGATTGTTGTTGCGCTGTTGGCTTGTTTCATTCCGGCACGACGCGCCACGAAAGTTGATCCGTTAGTCGCGCTGCGAGACGAATAGTCAGAACCACCTGCGGTAGCCGGTGGGCCCTGTACTCGTGTAGGCAACCCTAAAAAGGGCAAGGCCCGCCCGCTACCGCAGGCGGTTCTGACAAGGCGAGGCCGCCCGTTTACGCAGGCGGTTCTGGACAGGACATCATGAATACACTCTTCAAAGACATACGCTACGGAATCCGAAGTTTGCTCAAGCATCCCGGATTTACGGCAATCGTTATCGTCACGCTCGCGATCGGCATCGGCGCGAGCTCTGCGATATTCAGCGTGGTCAACACTGTGCTACTACGGCCGCTGCCGTACGCTCGTGCTGAACGCCTCGTCGCGATTCAGGAAATCACACAGGACGGCAAGCGCGTGCAGGTCACTCCCGCCAACTTCCTGGATTGGCGCGCGCAGAACACAGTCTTTGAACAACTCGCGGCGATACTCACGCGTCCAGCCAATCTCGCTCTCGCGGACCAGGCCGAGCGAATAGATCTCGCAATGACATCGGCGAATTTCTTTTCAGTCTTCGGTATGGAGCCCGAACTCGGCCGGTTCTTTATCAACTCGGACGAACAGGCAGGACATGCTCCGGTCGTGGTTGTCAGTCACGCACTGTGGCAGAGACGCTTTGGCGGCGATGCCTCCCTCGTCGGTAAACCCATTACGCTCGATGGCAATAGCTACACGGTGGTGGGAATTGCGCCCGCGGGTTTTCAGTATCCTGACAAGACAGATGTGTGGGTGCCGCCGTTCAAACTTGCGCCGACGGTGAACGAGCGCATGGACCCCACACAGGTGCGCGGGTTCGGAATGCTGGCTGCCGTAGCTTTGTTAAGACCTGGTGTGCCGTTGGCCCAGGCGGCGAGTGAAATGCAAACGATCACCGCGCGCCTGCGACAACAATATCCCGACTCGAACAATCGTCGCTTCAACCGCGTCGTTTCTCTGCATACGCACCTCGTCGGAGAGACGGGCCCGATGCTGTTGCTGTTGTTTGGGGCGGTGAGCTTCGTCTTGCTGATAGCCTGCGCGAACGTAGCGAACCTGCTGCTCGCAAGCGCAGCCACGCGACAGAAAGAGATGGCTATTCGGACCGCGCTGGGCGCGTCGCGATTGCGCGTGATACGACAGTTGCTCACCGAAAATCTGATGCTCGCGTTCGCCGGTGGGGCAACGGGCCTGCTGCTGGCCCTGTGGGGCGTAGCTTTGATGACGAAGCTGTTGCCGCGGGACTTCCCGCGCTTAGGTGAAATCAATCTCGATTGGCGCGTGCTCGCGTTTACTCTATTCGCTTCAGTTCTCACTGGAATTCTTTTCGGCCTCGCCCCGGCGCTGCAAATCTCCAGGACCGATGTTCAGGAGTCTTTGAAAGAGAGTGGACGTGGCGCCTCGAGTGGCCGGCGACATAATCGTTTGCGCAACCTTCTGATCGTAGGCGAGGTTGCGTTGTCCGTCGTGCTCTTAGTGGGCGCCGGACTTTTGTTTCGCAGCTTCCTGCAATTGCAATCGGTCAACACGGGCTTCACTTCTGAACAGGTATTGACGCTTCGGCTATCGCCGGCGGGCAGCACCTATCGCCTCGATGCTGATTACATTTCCTTTTACAGCCAGGCCGTGCAGCGGGTTGCAGCCATCCCAGGCGTCGAAGCCGTGGGCGCGATAAATACGCTGCCGCTCGATAAAGGTCCCACCGCGGGATTCAGAATTGAAGGCCGCCCGTTGCTAACACCAGACAAGTGGCCCGGGGGGAATTATCGCACCGTGAGCACGGATTATTTTCACGCGATGAATATTCCCGTCGTGCAGGGGCGCGGGTTCAATGAACGCGACACCGAAACGGCCCCGCTCGTGATGATCGTAAATCAAGCGCTTGCGAAGCGAGACTTTCCCAACGAAAACCCGGTGGGCAAAAGAATCAACCTCGGCAATCTCGACCCGAAAGGACAACCGGTGTGGTTTGAGATAGTCGGCGTTGCGGCAAATGTCAGAAGTCTCGAGCTTCGTGAAGAGGCGACACCTGAGTTTTACCTGTCCGCGCTGCAAGACTCGTTTACAAACATGTTCCTGGTGGTCCGCACCTCGGTCGAGCCGACGAGTGTGGCCGCTTCGGTGCGTCGCGCCGCGGCCGAAGTCGACAAGTCTGCCGCGGTCTCGGATATAAAAACGATGGAACACATTGTCAGCGATGCGGTCACGCAGCCTCGTTTCAATCTCTTCCTGCTGGGTCTCTTTAGTGCAATTGCGTTGTTGCTGTCGGCCGCCGGCATTTACGGAGTGACCGCTTACAGCGTCACGCAGCGCACGCATGAGTTTGGTATTCGCATGGCGCTCGGCGCGCAAGTCGGCGACGTGTTGAAGATGATCTTAAGGCAGGGAATGCTGCTGATTTCCATAGGAATAGCTGTGGGCCTGCTGGCGTCGTTTGCCCTGACGCGATTGCTGAGGACCCTGCTCTTCGGAGTGACTGTGACTGATCCGCTGACTTTCGTCGCGATTACATTGTTGCTGACAGTGGTTGCGTTGCTGGCTTGTTACATTCCCGCGCGTCGCGCCACCAAAGTGGATCCGCTAACGGCCCTCCGGTACGAGTGATTGTCAGAACCACCTGCGCCAGCGGGTGGCCCAGGCGTAGAGAAGAATGCGAAAAAGTTTGAGGTAAACGATGCACACACTGTGGCAAGACTTACGCTTCGCGCTGCGGATGCTATTAAAGAATTGGAGCATCAGCGCGATCATTATTGTCGTGCTGGCGCTGGGCAGTGGCGCGAACACGGCGATCTTCTCGGTGGTGAACGCGGCGCTGCTGCGGCCGCTGCCTTACGCCGATCCGGACAAACTGGTGCGGCTTACGGAGGACAGCCCGCAAGTGCCGCAGATGTCCATCTCGTATCCGAACTTTCTCGACTGGCGCGAGCAGAACAAAGTATTTTCCGGAATTGCGGCCATGCAGTTTCGCAGCCTTAACCTGACAGGCAAGGATGAGCCGGAACGTCTCGCAGGACGGGCAGTGTCGGCCGAGTTTTTTGATCTCCTCGGCGTCAAGCCCGCCCTGGGCCGCAGCTTCGCCAGCGAGGAAGATCGGCCAGGCGCGAATCCCGTCTGCATTCTTAGCCAGAGCTTGTGGCAGCGTCGCTTCGGTTCAGATCCCACGCTGGTCAACAAACAGATCAACTTGAGCGGCGGCAGCTACACCGTCATCGGTGTGTTGCCGGCGAGTTACGCATACGGCACACCCACCGACGTGTTCGTGCCCATCGGATTGCGCGCCGATGAAATGAAAGAACGCAGCAACCATCCCGGCATCTATGCGCTTGCGCGTCTGAAGCCTGGTGTGAAGATTGAAGCAGCGCGCGCTGATCTCATCGCGATGGCCCAGCGCATCGGCGAGCAGTATGGCATGAAGGGAAACAGCGCGACGCTCACGCCGCTCAGTGAGGTGTTCGCCGGCGACATTCGCACGACGTTGCTAATTTTGCTGGGCGCGGTCGCATTCGTGCTCGCCATCGCGTGTGCAAATGTCGCTAACTTGCTCCTGGCCCGGGCGGCAACGAGACAGAAAGAGATGGCCATTCGTACGGCCCTCGGCGCGCGACGCATGCTCATTGTCCGGCAACTGTTAACGGAGAGCCTGTTGCTCGCGATCGTTGGCGGCATCATCGGCGTACTGGTCGCGCTGTGGGGTATTGATCTGCTTCGCTCTGCCAGCGCCGACAGCTTGCCATCCACCGCGATAATCAAAATTGATGGCAACGTCCTCCTCTTCACCCTCTTGGTTTCGCTCGTGACCGGCATCGTCTTCGGTTTAGCGCCCGCTTTCGCCGCCGCAAAAATCGACTTGCAGGACACTCTTAAAGAAGGCGGGCGCAGCTCGGCCGGGGGCGGGCGAAGCTCATGGCTGCGCAGCACGCTCGTCGTCACCGAGGTCGCGCTTTCGCTGATGCTCTTAGTCGGCGCCGGCCTGCTGATCAGGAGTTTCGTTCGCATCCTCCACACCGACCCCGGATTCAAGCCGCAGAACTTGCTCACTATGCAACTCGCGCTCAACGCAGAGAAGAATGACGGCGGCAAAGTTCTCAACTTCTTTAATGATCTGAATGGACGTCTCGCGGCGCTGCCCGGTGTCGAGTCGGCCGCATTCTCAAACGGGATACCGCTCGGACAAACCGCAGACACTTCGTTTGGGATCGTGGGACGTCCGAAGCCGGAAGCAGGCAAACAGCCGCAGACGATGCTTTACATCACGAGTCCTGACTATCTGCAAGCAATGGGTATTCGCCTCGTCAAAGGACGGTTCTTTACCGCGCAAGACACTCAACGCAGTCCTCGGGTCGCGGTGATTGACGAAGCGTTTGTACGGCAACAGTTTCCCGACGGGGAGCCGCTGGGACAAAGCATCGCGGGCGATGGCAAAGATAACCCCGACGCGCAAATCGTGGGCGTCGTGGCCCATGTGAAACATTTTGGACTCGACGCTGCTGAGCGCGTTCAACCGCAACTCTATTTACCGTTCAACCAGGCGCCCAACGACCTGCTGCCTTTTCTAGCGCCGCGCATGAATCTGATTATTCGCACCACGGCCGACCCTTTGAACCTCACTGCTGCGGTGCGGCGCGAGGTCCAGGCGCTTGACCCGAATCAGCCGGTCTATAACGTGAGCACGATGGAGCGTGTGCTCGACCAGTCGCTCGTCACGCAACGGCTCTCGATGACGCTGCTCGCGTTTCTCGCTTCGCTTGCTTTGATTCTTGCCGCCGTCGGCATCTATGGCGTTATGAGTTACACCGTTAGCCAGCGCTCGCATGAAATCGGAATTCGCATGGCCATCGGTGCCCAACCGCGCGATGTGTTCAAAATGGTAATCGGCCGCGGAATGTTGCTGGCTCTAATTGGTGTGGGGTTGGGTTTGGTTGGCGCGTTTGCGTTAACGCGGTTGATGACGACGATGCTGTTTGGCGTCGAACCAACCGATGCGGCGACGTTTGTTCTGATCGGGATTTTACTAACCGGCGTGGCCCTGGTTGCTTGTTACGTTCCGAGCAGGCGGGCAACGAAAGTCGATCCGCTGGTGGCGCTCAGATATGAGTGAGTGAAAATTTGGAGTGCGGTGACCAGTCACCGCTTTGGTCCGCGGCGGCACGGCACCCCACGCGGGTTGCCGCGGTCCCCGCAAGACGCCGGAGTCGTACCCAGAATCTCAAGTGAACCATAGTCGCGACAGGTCGCGACCGACCAAAGCGCTGCCAGGCCAGCGCACTCCATAAAAGGGGAGGGAATCATAGACACACTTCTTAGAGACATTCGCTACGGACTGAGAGGTTTGTTGAAGCGGCCTGGCTTCACCGCGATTGCTCTGGTTGCGCTGGCGCTGGGTATCGGAGCCAACACTGCGATTTTTAGTTTAGTGAACGCGGTGCTGCTCCGGCCGTTGCCTTTCGCTGATCCGGATCGGCTGGTCTGGGTGTTTGGGAATATTCGCAATGGCGGTAATCGAGCGAGTGTGTCGCCGCTCGATTTTCTCGACTACCGCGCGCAGAACACCACCTTCGAAGAGTTTGCCGCCTCCATCTCGGTGCCCGTACCGGTGAACCTTACCGGAAACGGCGAGCCCGAGCGCTTAACCGCAGCCGCAGTTACCGGAAATTATTTTCAGGCGCTGGGCGTGAAACCGGCCATGGGCCGTACCTTTTTACTGGCGAACGAAAAACCCGGAAACGATCAGGTTGCGGTGCTCAGTTACGCACTCTGGCAGAAACGTTTTGCCGGCGATCCTGCCATCCTCGGCAAGACGGTCACGCTCGACGGCAAAAGTTGCGCAGTGCTCGGCGTAATGCCGCAGGATTTTAG
>DASYMB010000201.1:0-4598 GCA_036009285.1 Pyrinomonadaceae bacterium
CGGATAAAGGTGCCGACGTTGATTATTTGGGGCGCAGAAGATCAGCTGATTCCTTTGGAGGCCGGACGCAAATTAAGTTCGCTGATCAAAGACTCGGGGCTGCTGATCCTTCAAGGTTGTGGTCACCTTGCGCAAGAGGAAATGCCTGCACGCGTGGCTGACGAGATCACAAAATTCATCGCCGGCTCAGTTCAGCACTAAACTAATTCCGCCGCGGACTCGCGCGGATTACGCGAATCTGAATAAGCGTCCTGACCTTTTAAGTTTTCTGATCTGATCCGCGTTTGTCCGCGTAAATCCGCGGCTAGTGAGTGACAGTTTAGCGAGCATGGAACGAGTCGCGCAAAATTATCCTTCTTTGAAGAGACGAGATCCCTTTCCGTTTGTGCTTGAAGAACTGAGCTCGATCCGTCCAACTATCAAACGTATGTTTGGCTTCACTTCTATCTACCTCGATGGAAAACTTCTCTGCTCACTTCGCGACAGCGTCAAGCAACCCGGCTCAAACGGGATGTGGTTGTACACAACCACTGAACACGTCGAGAGCTTGGCCCGAGAGTTTCCGGAGTTGCCGAAACGACAGCTCTGGCGTTCGCGCAGCGGAGACAAGGCGTGGGTGATATTGGCTTCCCGGCTCGAGGGCTTTGAGGAATACGCTTTCAAAGCCTGCGAACTGATCCTGAAAGGCGATCGGCGTATCGGCCGGTTAACCCGTGGCCGCAACTCGGGGTAAGAAAAAAAGCGAGCTAACACTATGTCAGCTCGCCTCTAAAAATCCTGGACTCTAATTAGAACTAAGGGGCCGTCTTCGCTTCGGCATCGTTTTTCTTTCTAACGTAAATCTCGCCGCGCGGGACCAGGCCTGCTTTGTTTGCAAGCGTGTAGACAACCGAGTCCACCAGGTCTTTGTTTTCCAGTCGAAAACTTGTAACGCCCGCCACCTGTGTATCGGGATCAGAATACTGCAGGGTCAGGTATCTAACCTTAGTCTTGATCAACCCCAGCGGCCACCCGAAGTAAGGAATGTTCTGGGCCACCGTGGCTGCGCCGGGCCGTCTCTTTTGCGTGTCGGCAAAGGCTGAGGTTACGGCGTTGTAAGGGACAAAAAACAGCTCCTTGTTGCCCTTGCGGAACAGCAGACGATGATTGGTGTCGTCGAAGCTGAGCGTCCCGTCCATGGTTTTGTTGTAGCCGAAGATGCCGCCCTCATACTTCGCGTTCATTGTTTGCGGCGCCGGTGCCGGCGTTGCTTTGGTTGCATCTGTAGGGGTGCTCGCGGCAACCGGTCGCGGCCGCTGCGCACAAACCATCGCCGCCATTACCAGCGTCAATAAGACTATGCCTATAAACTTCATTCCACTAACCTCCAACTTCATGGCGGAAGCCCGCGCGTTGGCAAGGGCTCCAGGGACTTGAGCCCTCTCTGACGGTCGGGCTTGCTATTTGGCGAACGGCCGCACACGCTCCGCCGCTTCCTTAAAATCGGAATCACTCGGCGCCAGGCTCAATCCTTTTTGATAGACGGCCAACGCTTTCCCGTACTGCTTGGTTATCTCATAAGCATAGCCAAGCTCCCGATAGACATTTACATCGTCCGGTGACTTCTGCGCGGCCGTCTGCAAAGCGACGATCGCTTTGGGAAAATTCTTGGCGCGCGACTGAGCAATTCCGAGTAGATAAAAAGTCACGCCCTTCGCGTCTGGCTCCTGCGTAGCACGTTCGAGGGCAACGGCAGCTCGGGCGTATTGTTCCGAACCGATCAGGGCCTGTCCAAAAAGCGTTACGGCCTCGGCATCGGTTTTCACTTTGATCAAGCCTTCGCCGGCACGCACCGCGCTGAGATAGTCGGCGGCCGCCTTGGTCGCATCATCCATGTTCAGCGCGGCGCGACGGAGATACGCTGACGTCAACAGAGTCCAGGCGGCGGCAAGCCGTGGATCGTTGACTGTTGCGCGATTAAGCGAGGAGATTGCACCATCCAGATCGTTTTTATTTAAAGCGAGTTGGCCGAGATAAAAAAGCGATAGAGAGTCTTTGGGATTCGCCTTGACGACCGCAGTAAAAGTTTTCTGAGCATCAAGCGGTCTGCCGGTTTTGTATTCGGCAAGGCCACGATAATAAAGCATCGAGGGATCGGGAGTGGCGCCGGGCCGCGTGGTTGCGGTAACGAGCAAAGGCAAAGCGCGATCAAATTTTTCCGAGAGCACGTAAGCCTGGGCCAGCGCGTCCTCGGTGTTCGCGTCTTCCCGCTTGGCCACCTGCTGCAGATCGAGCGCCTTCTGTAGATCGTCTATTGCCAGCGAGTACTGCTTCAGACTCAACTCCGCAAAGCCGGCTATCTTCCAAGCCTCGGGGTCGTTAGGAAACTGCGCTGCGATATCTTTAGCTTCCTTCGCCGCCGCGGCAAATTGTTTTTGCTGCAGGAGTTCGTAAGCGTGTGAAGTGTCGCCGGCGCCCACGGTGTTTACGACCGGCTTTACGGGCTGCACCTCGATCAGCGGTCGGTTGGAGTTGTTTCGCGCCGTCGGGCTCGCTTTCGGCTCGGGACGCAATAACGGTTCTTCCGCGGGTTTTGCAGGCGGCTGTGCTTTCACGCGACGCGGTCGGCTCGATTGCGCCGCGACCACTGCGCACATAACAGCCGTGGACAGGCATAGTGAAAGGATCCGGTAAAAACGTTGATTAGTCATAGATAATTCTTTCGGGGAGAGGCTTAATCCAAGGCAACTAGAGCGCTTCCGAAAGACCTGCTTTCCGATGCCGGCGACGGCGCTTTAGTTTGCCGAGCTCGCTCCCCGCCTCTGGAAAAGACTACTAACTAAACCTGCAAAAGAAAAGCGACCGGCCCGGCCGATCGCTTCAGTAGGACAGGCATTCGCGGCCTGTCCTTTTTCCCCAGTCAAGAACAGCTAACGGGAACTCCGAGGACAGACAGGAATGTCTGTCCTACCATTTAGAAGTTTAACTTCAAACCAAACTGAAACTGTCTCGGGTCAAACGAAGCAGTTGGTTGACTATAATAACGACCATTGCCCGCGCGTTGATTAAAGGCTTTCACATCATCGATAAAACCTGAAGCGGAGCCTTCATTGAAGCGATTGAAGAGGTTGAAACCCTCGGCAATCACATCGAGCCGCACGCGCTCACCGAATCGGATACCGCGAGTTATGCGCATATCCAGGGAGGCAAATTTGTGCGTTATGCCGGTATTGCGTCCCAGACTTCCCGCCGTGAAGACGCCATTGGTGATTAGCTGAGTGCACAAAACCGGAAGCAGGGTGCCCGGAACACAGAGCGTTCCATCAGGCAGCACGCTGGGACGATCGGTCTGGCTCGATTGATCGTTGTTCGTATCCTGGTTGGTCAAAATGTTGAAAGGCCGCCCGGACGACATTTCGAAGATCGGGGCCACCGTGAAATCGGCCAGGAAGCGATGCATCCCGTCGCCCGAACGCCAGCTTGGCGGCGATGCCAGCACGGCACTGAACACAAACCGGTGACGCTGATCGAACAGCGAGTCGGCTCGCTCAGCGCGGAAGTTTCGATTTTCCTGCGGCAGCAGCAGTGTTTGCAGATCCGACGAGTCGTCGATCGAATGGGACCAGGTATAAGAGGCGAGGAACTGGAAGTTGTTAGCGAAACGTCTTTTCAAATCCAAATTGAGAGCGTGGTAGACGGAGTTTCCGTCAGACGTTTGCGCGTTGACAGAGCCAAAAGGAGAAATCACTCCGGGCGTTCGCAGTGTGCCGCTGGCGGCCAGGGCGGCATTCAATACCGCCGGCGTGACCGCGCCGCCAGTCAAGGCTTGCACCAGGAAATAGTTTGGCGCACTCGGGCGGAAGAAGTTTGCGGCCGCCGGAGCTATGACGCCGCCGCGCGACGTGACCGATATCAGTCCCGGAATTGGCTGGGCCACGATGCCGCTGCAGGCTGCCGGATTCACCGTCAACGCTGCGGTAATGGTAGGAGGCGGGGCGTTAAAGCAGCGCACGTAATTCGCGATTTGCAAGTCGGTGCGCGGGGCGTTGACATCGAGCGGGTGTGGCAAGTGATGAGCGCCGACGAAAAGATAACTTGCCGACAAACTCATGTCCTTACCAATTTGCTGCTCGACCGAAAAGTTTCCCTGGTTAGCATAGGCATACTCAAAATCTTTATTCACATGAAGCGTGAAAGGCAACACCGGGCCAAAGCCGGGGAAGGTCTGATCGTTAAAACGCTGGCGTCCATTTTGATATTGCGCGGTCGAAGCGGCTCCCGGGGTGCAGTTGACTCCCGGCACGGCGCCCGGGGTGCAAACAATTACCGTTCCCTGAAATACCTGCACCGCGTTTAATAAGGCGGTGGGAGTTGGACTGCCGGCAGTTAGGATGACCTGCTGCTGTTGCGCGGCATCGCCGATATCTGAATTGAACGCGACGGCCAACAGCGGGTGATCGTAGAAGATGCCAAAGGCTGCGCGTACCACGGTCTTCGCATTGTTATGAACGTCCCAAGCGACTGCGACACGCGGCGCCCAGTTGTTCTTGTCTCGCGGAAAACCCTGCTGCACATTAACGGCGTTCTGAGCCGCAAGCATGTCGGCGGCCGTCAGGTTG
>DASYMB010000202.1:0-9501 GCA_036009285.1 Pyrinomonadaceae bacterium
ACGGTGGGTCCGGTCACGCAAGGGTATCGCCTCAATAGCGGGAAGACCGGCGGGGTCGCGCGCTATTCAATTTACCCGAAGGGCGCCTACATCCTGCATATGATTCGCATGATGATGTATGACCAGCAGGGCGGCACCACCGATTCTCGCTTCCAGAAAATGATGAAGGACTTTATCCAGACTCACTACAACAAGGACGTGTCTACTGAAGACCTGAAAGCGATCGTGGAGAAACATATAACGAAAGATATGAATCTCACTAACAACGGAAAGATGGATTGGTTCTTCAACGAGTATGTATACGGAACCGAAATGCCGAGCTATCGTTTCGATTATCAAATCAATAGCGATGGCTCGCTTACGGGGAAGATAACTCAGAGCGGCGTCTCGGAAAATTTTGCGATGCTTGTTCCTTTGTACGCTGACTTCGGCAAGGGCTGGATTAGGTTGGGCTCAGCTACGATGATCGGCAACCAGACTTTGGAGATAACAAACCTGAAGCTGCCGGCGAAGCCGACGAAAGTTGCTATCTGCGCGTTGAATGATGTGCTCGCCGCAAGTGTTCAAAACGGGAAGTAGGGGCGAAGAGCGGCGCAAGCCCGGTTCCCCGCTCGTTGGTCGACACACACCTCTAAATTCAGTGGCAACCATCATGCAAAATAAACAGTTTGCGTTGCCGCTCTTGTTTGCCTTGTCTCGCGCGTGGCTGTTGTGGTAGTTTCTCGTTCTCCCACTTGTACCACCCGGTTTTGTAATAACCCGATCACAGGGCAGGACTCTTCACAATCGAGAAATTGCTAGTCCAGGAGAGCGATTGATCTCAACCTGGAATAGCTGAACTCCACCTTAATCGAAGTCCGGAGGCGAATGAGTACTGCCCTAAAAGCAACTGAGTGGGAGAGCGCCGGCACTGTCGATGCGTCCGTCCAGGATGCGTTTGATGTCAACGCGCACTTTAATCTATGGCTTGATCACCTCCAGGGTTTCCAAAAGCCAATCGCCTCGCCAACGCTGGAAACTTCCGCAGAAGAAACCTCTGAGATTTATATCGGGTCGTTCCCAGGCTCCAACTGCGAAGTCACGTTTGAAGGAATCTTGCACTTCGACGGCTATTCGATCGGAAACATCAGTTCGCCTGAGGGCACGCTCATACTTACCAGACGAGGACGCATCGAGGCTGATATCAACGTTGGGGTGGCGGTAATCAGTGGTAGCGTCACCGGCAATATTACGGCGACCGAGCGCGTCATTCTCGAGAGCGAGGCGCAAGTAAGGGGACAGATCCACACCCCGGCACTTTCGGTGAGATTGGGAGCGATCTTTGATGGCGACTGTGTGCTAACCGCGCCTGCCCATCACGCGAAAGTTGAGCAGCGGTCTGAGGAAACGCACTCAGGCGCGCTGGAATATATGGCAATGGCCGCAAGCGCCTGACGGTTCAAATGCAGTTTGAAAATGGTGACGTTTATCGGCACCAAAAAACAAATCGCATCGCTCGAGTTACATTTGCGTTGCGAGCCTAGACACCGAAAGACGGTTTGTCTATTATGAATCCCCCGCCTTCGGGCGGTTAACCAATCAGAACCAGTCGTCGAGGCTGATATTCCAAAAAAATAGGCACGCGCGTACTTTTCGTTACTTCTACCGTTCCCGATGGCACCTGTGACTTAATCCCGCGGCCCCCCAACAACGGAGGTTTACCAATGCTTAGGATAGGAAAGAGCCCAAAAGAATCGGTGGATAACGAGATTTCCCCCGAAAAACAGGAGGTGTCAACCTATACCACCCCCAGAACATTTAATTCGTATCAAGCCACGACACCTGAAGTAAAACCACAGCCTGAGTACACGCCGGCGTCGCCAAAAGCATTGACGGAAAGCGAATCGCTGGCGCGCGAAATTAAAGAGGGCAATCTCAGCGGCTTCGTCGGTAGCGGCACGGTCGTCACTGGTGAAGCTAACTTTAAGGCGATGATGCGGGTCGATGGTCACCTGTCTGGACGGATCAACTCCAGCAGCGGTACTTTGATTGTCGGCGCTAATGGTAAAGTCGATGCCAACATCGAAGTAGCGGTCGCGGTAATTCATGGCACCGTCAATGGTGACATCATAGCCACCACGCGTCTCGAACTAGGTCGCGCAGCGAAACTCAATGGAAACATTCAGACTGCTTCATTAATGATCGAGCCGGGCGCGCTTTTTGAAGGCACTTGCAAAATGATCAAGTTGAGCGCCGGCAAAAGCAAGAGTAACGGCCGCGACGATCAGCCGCTCGATACCACCAGTATGAAACCGGTCAACGCTGATGCCAGCCCGCAGTCAACCGAGATCGAAAACGTTTCGAGTATCGCCAGCTAGGATTCATTCACCACTGAACGTTTGTTGGCGCCTCATCCGGAAAAGGGTGAGGCGCCTTTTTGTTGGCGAATGACCTTTGTGCAAAGCCCCTTCCCCCGCTTGACATAACTGAGCCGGCTACCTGATACATAGTGAGCAAATCTCCTTCAGGTAAGCATCCTCGGTACTGAGTAGTTGAGAACGATTTTTCATTCTGCTGCAGGCTTGTGACTAGTGAATTCAACTAATTCAACTTACAGGTGCAACAGTTGAATTCTTTTTTCGCTCCAGCGGAGCGAGATGTTTATAGCTACGAGTGCACAGCCAAAGATGTCGCTCTGCCAGGAACGAAACCGGCAGCATCATCTTTCGCCGGGGCTGCAAAGCGATTGCGCTCCTCCGGAGCTCCGGAGTAAAGAAAGAACCGCTAAGCTATAAACATCTCGCCCCTCTGGGTGCGAAGCGACAAACAAAGATGTGTTGCACTTCCAACTTGTACCCGTGACTAAATACTTCGTGTATCCAATTCTAAAGAAATCTAGTTTACGCTCGCTACCTGCGATTCGTATTCTAGCCGCTTGCGCACTGCTGGCTGTTTCCACGGCTAACGTGCTGCCACAGAGCCGCGGGCGCGCGCTACAGTATCCGACCTCCGGTGACCCGGTGCCGAAAATCCTGTTGCTGCGAATTCTTCGTGCGGAAGATGAGCGGCGTTGGGATGACGACTTGGCCAGTTTGTTTCGGGCGCGTAATGCCAACGTGCGAGAGCGCGCTGCGCTGGCAGCAGGACGCATTGGGAACGAAGATTCGGTTGTCGACCTGATTGGCTTGCTGCAGCATGACGATGAATCAAGTGTGCGCGCGATGGCCGCTTTCGCTCTCGGCGAAATCGAGTCGCCGTTGGGCGGAGACGTACTGACTGCTGTTTTGCAAGATCGCAGAGATGAACTTGTGGGCGCACGAGCTGTCGAGGCACTCGGCAAGATTGCCGCGGCTTTACCAAAGGAACAGGGGGCGCGCGCGCACGAGTTGGCCGGCGCAATCCTGGGGGCATTGACCTTTGAAGCACGACGCCGTTCCGCGCCCAATCATCTGACGATCTTACTAGGACTGACAGCCACGCTTCGAGCCAAACCAGCGAATGCCGGTCCGACCGTCGCCGAGTTTCTCCATTACTCCGACCCGCGCATCCGCGCCGCTGCCGCTAACATCCTGGCTCGACTCAAACTCAAAGACGGCAACGATCAACTGCGTAAACTTTTGACCAGTGATCCGGATCCAATCGTGCGCGCGAATGCCGCACGTGTACTGGGCGCGACTGAAGATAAAGCTTCTTTCAACGCGCTGCTTGATCGCGCGCTGAAGGATAAGGATTCCCGCGTGCGCGTTAGCGCGATTCGCGCCCTCGCGCAATTAAAGGACCCGCGCGCGAAAGCTACTTTGTTGAGACGCGCTAATCTTTTGTCAGTACACAGTCTTCGCGAGCGGCCCGCCGAAACCAATGAGGCCCTGGAAATTGCTACAACCCTCGGGCAAATCCTTCAGGGAACCTCGGACGTAGAAGCACTCGGTTGGTTGGGAGTAACACGCCAGTGGCTCGGCCACACA
Source organism: Pyrinomonadaceae bacterium (assembly GCA_036009285.1). Taxonomy (GTDB): domain Bacteria; phylum Acidobacteriota; class Blastocatellia; order Pyrinomonadales; family Pyrinomonadaceae; genus PSRF01. Next base: position 3,945 of record DASYMB010000202.1, read on the forward strand.
GCACCGGAAGTGGAGATTGCCCTTGCCCGGTTGTCTCCAATTGTGTATCTAGCCGGAGTAGGAATCGGTTCCTCATCCGTAGACAAAATACGCGCGCAAGAGACGATTCTGGTCAACTGGAAAGCGGCTTCAAGCCTCGCTCAGGGCCTGGGTGAAATTGCGGAGGTACCTACCTCAACTAACAACAAAGCTCTTCTGAGTTCCAGGGCTGAAGAAATCCTGAAGGCGATGCTCGACTACCGCAACTCCAGTCTGACCCTCAACAGCCTGATGGCAGTCCATTCTGAATACGCCATTCCCGATGTGTTGCGCGCATATGCCGCTTTGAAACCAAAGGATCTTGACGAGGTGCTTCGCAAGCATCTCAAGGAATCAGATGTGGTCATTCGTGCGACGGCCGCGGAACTGCTCGGCGAGTTTCCGCCGGATGAAAGGAACACGCGTGCGCTGGTCGCAGCCTTGCCAGTGGCGCTGGCTGACAAACAGTTAAATGATGCTGCGCTCGCGATTCTCGACTCGCTGGCGAAACAGAAAAGCGCCAAAGCTAATGAAGCGATTAAGACCGCGCTGTACTCTCAGGACTATCTAGTGAGGCGCAGGGCCATTGCGCTCTTGAAAACAAACGGCGCCGGTGATTTCTCTTCGCGCATCGGTACGGTGCAAACGCGCAATACCACGGCGGATTACGAACGTGCGATCGCGCGCATGGGCAAACAGATTGATGCCACGGTTACCACTGACAAAGGCGCGTTTACGATTCGTCTGTTGCCCGACGAAGCGACCTTGAACGTCGACAACTTCATTCAGCTCGCCCAGCGCCAATACTTCGACGGGATCACAGTGCATCGCGTAGTTCCTAATTTTGTAATTCAGGACGGCGATCCGCGTGGCGATGGAAACGGCGGACCCGGCTACCAAATTCGTTGCGAGATCAACGAAGTGCCTTACGCGCGCGGCGCCGTCGGTATGGCTCTTTCCGGAAAGGACACGGGCGGGTCACAATGGTTTGTAACCCATTCGCCGCAACCACATCTTGATGGTGGCTACACAGTTTTCGGTAACGTAATCGGCGGGATGGACACGGTTGATAACATCGTGCGCGGGGATGTTATTCGTTCGATCGTAATCAGGGAAACTGGGGGTCGAGCCGCAAAGTAGGACAGGCATTCCTGCCTGTACTGTTCGGGTCAGTAGTTCGCGGCGTTGCAAGCGAAGGACAGGCAGGAATGCCTGTCCTACAAATAAGGAAGTTAGCCAAGTGTCTCTTCGTTTAAAGTGTTCGCATTTTTTGATCGCTGCGGCGTTGCTGTCGCCCCTTTCGCTCACGTTTGCTGCTCGCGCGCAAACCGGGGAGGTACAGAAACACGAGCGCGCGCGCTATCAGATTCAGCTCAAGCTTGATTTTGATGGGCGGTCATACACCGGCTCCGAACGAGTGAAGTGGTTCAATCACGGCGACCACGCCACCGCGGTTTTATACTTTCATCTCTATTCCAACCTGCGCCCAGATCAGCTACCGACTTCCGCGAGTCCCGGCTCGCAAACTCAGGAGAGCGAGGAGCCGCGCCTTGAGATCACTGAAGTTCGCTCGGCAACAGACGGTGCTCCGCTCAATTATTCGATTGACGATCAGGGGACGGCTTTGCGAATCAATTTGCGCGAGCAGGTTGCTTCGGGAAGTTCGACCGAGGTTCTAGTCGGATTCAAAGGTACGGTGCCTGAAGTTGATCCGGACGAAACCGGCCTGACTTCACACGTGGTGAAGCAAGTCAGCGCAGCGCTGCGCGGCGATCGCGAAATGCGCCGCCCGCGAGATTTGAATTTTCGTTGTCGCGGAGTGATGCTGCTCGGAACTTCATATCCCGTGCTCGCGGTCCACGAGGGCGACGAATGGTTGCGCAAACTCGAGCCGAGCGTGGGCGATACCATATTTAACGAAGCCGCGGACTATGAAGTTAAGATCGAAGCCACGCCCGGAGTGATTGTTTTTGCCTCCGCCGGTGAAGATTCGAATAAGCCTGCCAACGAAAAAGCGTTGCTATTCTCTGGTCCCGGCCTGCGCGACTTTGCGATTATTGCCGGCCGCAACCTTCGTTCTGAACAGAAACAAGTTGGCGAGACTACGTTGCGATCCATATTCGTTCCGGAGCACGAACGGATTGGCAAACGAGTTTTGGCGATGGCCGAAGATTCTTTGAGAGTCTTCTCCGCCAGGTTTGGTCCACTGCCCTTCAAGAACCTCAGCATCGCGGAGGCCCCGCTCGTCGCGGGTCTGGGCAGCAACGAGTTTACCGGCCTGGAGGTGATTGCGAGCGCTTACTACGTAGACTTTGATTCGCCCGCAATGCGGAACCTTCCGGAAATTATTCGCGAGCAGCGCCCTTCGGTGGAAGAAAGTCTGGAGTGGGGCGTGGCCCATCTGGTTGCGCACGAGTGGTGGGGCGCGGCCGTCGGTAACGATCCCGCGCGCGAGCCGGTGCTGGATGAAGCGATGGCCAGTTGGTCGGCGTTGCTGTATTTTCGCGAGATTTATGGCGAGCAAAAAGCAGCGGCGGTCTTGGAGGACCAGTTACAGGGAGTCTATCGTTTGTATAGAACGTTTGGCGGCGAAGACATGGATGCCAACCGGCCGGCGCGGGATTATCGCAACACGTTTCAGTATGCCGCGGTCGTTACGACCAAAGGCGCGTTGATGTTTGTTCAGCTTCAGCGTCTTCTCGGTGAACAGAAGCTGCTGGCCGCTTTTAGAAACTATTACCGCGCAAACCTCCTCGAGATCGCCGAGCTTGACGATCTGCGCGGCGCACTCATCGCGGAAGCACCGATCGAACAACGACGCGGCGTGGCGCGCACCTTCAATCGCTGGTTGGCGAGCCGGCGCGGCGACGAAGACATTGCTAAACCCGATCAGGAGTTGGCGAGCTCCCTCGGATTGCCTTCGAAACCAAACCAACAACGCGGTGGGGATCGGAATCCACTCAATGCTTTTGCGCGCGTGGGAAAATTTTTCTGGCAACAGGTAACGCGAATCCGCTGAGCCGGTTTTCACTATGGAGTACGGTGACCTGTCACCGCTTTGGCCGGCTGCGAGCCTGTCGCGGCCTTTGTAGATTGGATTCACGCCACGGAAGCTGCGTCAAGGCGCAGCGGGCAAAGCGGTGACAGGTCACCGCACTCCAAAGAGAGGTTGAAAGTGAGCCAATTGCCTGAGCAAAAGTTACAGCCAATCCAAATCGACGAAAGTATCAGGCGTTTGAGTTGGTTGATGGACGACTTGATCCGGATTCCGGGCTTGGGTTGGCGTATTGGCCTCGATGCACTCGTCGGCCTCGTTCCGGGTTTAGGCGACACCGCCACTTCCCTCGCATCGTTTTACATTCTTGCCGCGGCTGTTCGTTACGGAGTTCCGAAAGTAACGATTCTACGCATGGGGATAAACATCGGTATCGACTACCTGGTCGGATCGTTGCCGTTGGTCGGAGATCTATTTGACGCCTGGTGGAAATCGAACCAGATGAACGTGGAACTGTTGAGCAAGCGGGCCACCGTTTCCCGCAGCGAAGCGCGCCAGGGAAAAGTGAGCGACTGGTTCTTTGTGGGTTTGATAATTTTGCTGCTGGCGGGGTTAGCTGTAGGCGCGGCCGCGCTTAGTGTGTATCTGCTCTGGCTGATTGCCGGTCAACTCTCGAAAACGCTTGCTTCCTGACAGCACAGTTACGATGGCTGGGCGACTGCTCCTTTGGCTGCATCGTGCGCAGTCAGTACGCGATCGAGAGTAGACTTGAGTAAATCCAAACCACGTTCTCCGGCGGCGAAACTGCGCAACTTCCCTTCATCGTCGAAAAGATAATACGCCGGCACGTAACCATGATCGTTTTGAAACGCGTCGCGTAGTTTGTGTTCATTGTCTATGGCGCAGGCTTCGGTAATTGCGTTGGCAGCAATCGCGTCGCGCACGGCCTCAACGTCTGTGTCCGACTCGTAACGTGGCATGTGGACCGCGATCACGCGCAGACCCCGCTCCCTCAAGCCGTCGCGCCATTCAGCAATGCGCGGCATATTGTCTTTGCAAACTCCGCAACTCAGCGACCAAAAATGAATGAGCGTAGGTTGATTGCCAGCCTCCGCTTCTGCGTGGGCCTGCGTACCCCCAAGCCACTCCGTCGCGCCGTCGAGCCGCGGCATTGTTGTTCCAATTCTCATTCCCATGGATATAACGACCGATGACGGACGACCGATGACCGTGAAGATTCCCGTTCCTGGAAATATCGGTCGTCGGTCATCCGTTGGCGGTCCGCCTCCTTACGCGTTGATTGTCTTCTGACCTGGCTTCCATTCTGCCTGGCAAAGTCCGCCGGTCTGCAACGCCTGAATAACTCGAAGCGTTTCCTCGGCCGAACGTCCAATATTTAGATCGTGAACGACCTTGTAACGCAGTAAGCCGTCCGGGTCGATAATGAAAAGTCCTCGCAGAGCGATGCCGCGATCCTCGATCAGCACGCCGTAATCGCGCGAGACAGTCTTGGTCGCGTCGGCGGCGAGCGGATATACCAATCCCTCGACACCACCTTTGTCGCGCGGCGTCTTGATCCACGCACGATGCGAGAATACCGAGTCCGTCGAGACACCGATGATATCGGCGCCGATGCCCTGAAACTCTTCATAGCGATCACTGAACGCCGTCAGCTCCGTCGGGCAAACAAAAGTGAAGTCCAACGGATAGAACAGGAGCACTACCCATCTGCCTTTGTAATCTGCAAGCTTTACGCCTTCGTTAAGCTTCTCAATGTTTTTAGTTGAGGCCATCTCGAAATCCGGCGCCGGCTGGCCCACCATCGCTTTCTCGGTTGCTGTTGCTATCGCTGCTGTCATGAATCCTCCAATTTACGGTTTATGATTTTTCTGGTTAAGACTTACTGCTTGTGCTCAGGCCTTTCGGCACTCCGGGCACACTCCTCTCAGCGTCAGGTGAACCGACGCTGGTTGAAACTTCGATTTTCTTGCTGCTGCCTGCATCAGATTGGCTGCCTGAGGAAGGTCGAAATCGACGAGCTTTCCACAATCGTTGCAGATGGCGTGATCGTGCCGATCCGTTTCCCTATCGTAACGGCTGGCGCCGTCGCCAAACTTGATTTCGTGTACTAACCCCGCTTCCTTCAAGAAGCGGAGCGAGTTGTAGACCGTGGCATAACTAATCGTCGGCAATTGCAGGCGCGCCGCCTGGAAAATCTCATTCGCGGTCGGGTGATCCTCCCTTGAACGAATAACCTGAAGCACGGCGTCTCGCTGACGCGTAAGTTTTTCCTCAGTCTTAAGATTTGCTGTTGCTGCCATTGCTATGGATTTAGACTAATTCTAAACTAGGAGATTGTCAAGTCGCCCCCTCTCCCCCGCGGTAAGTTTCGACCTCTCATTCACACCGTGGCTTCAGCCCGGCGGCGGAAACCCCGCCTCGATACTGTTAACCGTTTCAACGGTTTCCCGGTATGCGGCATTACCCACACAGCAAATCGTTTGAAACGGTTCCAAGTCTTTAATGAAGCTGTATAGTAACCAG
>DASYMB010000203.1:0-6770 GCA_036009285.1 Pyrinomonadaceae bacterium
CGACGTGATCGGGATGAACTGCGCCACCGGGCCCAAGCAGATGAGCGAGAACGTTCGCTATCTCTGCCAAAATTCCACGCTACCGGTATCGGTGATCCCAAATGCCGGTATCCCTGAGAACGTCGGCGGACACGCGCATTACAAGGAAACTCCTGAATCGCTGGCCGCCGATCTGGCGCACTTCGCGCGCGACCTCGGTGTGAATATTGTCGGTGGATGCTGTGGCACTACTCCGGCGCATCTGCGCGCAGTCGTCGAGGCCGTAAAGAACGTTACGCCAGTGAAGCGAAACAACGAACGCTTGCCGGCGGCGTCTTCAAATTTCATTCAGCAACCTTACCAGCAAGACACATCGTTTCTGATCGTCGGCGAGCGCGTGAATGCCAGCGGCTCAAAAAAGATGCGCGACCTGCTGGGCGCCGAAGATTGGGACGGCCTGGTCTCACTTGCCAAGGAGCAGGAGCGCGAAGGTGCGCATGTGCTCGATGTAAACGTCGACTTCGTGGGCCGCAACGGCGAAGACGATATGCACGAACTCGCCTCGCGTCTCTCTACGAACGTAAAGATTCCGCTCATGTTCGATTCGACTGAATGGCAGAAGATGGAGGCTGGACTGCAACACGCGGGCGGCAAGTGCATTATGAATTCCACTAACTACGAAGACGGCGTGCCGCGCTTTGCCAAGGTCATCGACCTCGGGAAACGTTACGGCGCGAGCGTGGTTATTGGAACGATCGACGAAGAGGGCATGGCCCGCACTGCCGATGGCAAACTAAAGATTGCGAAGCGCGCTTACGAACAGGCAACCGGCGAATACGCGCTGCCGGCGGCCGACATTTTCTTCGACCCGCTGGCGCTGCCAATCTCGACCGGGATTGAAGAAGATCGCCGCAACGCGCTCGAAACCATCGAAGGAATTCGCCGAATAAAGCAGGAGCTGCCGGGATGTTTCACTATTCTCGGCGTCTCGAACATTTCCTTTGGATTAAACCCGGCATCGCGGATCGTACTCAATTCAGTTTTCCTGCACGATGCGGTAGCGGCTGGTCTTGATGCCGCAATAGTAAACGCCAGCAAGATCGAGCCGCTCAACCGCATCGGCGAAAAGGAATTGAAAGTCGCGCGCGAGTTGATCTACGACCAGCGCAAGTTTGACGGCGACGTCTGCACCTACGATCCACTAACTGAGTTCACCAAACTCTTCGAAGGCGTGAAGGCGAAAGGAAGCAAGAAAGCCTCAAAGGGTGCGACTGTTGAAGAGCGACTGAAGAACCACATCATCGATGGTGAGAAGATTGGACTCGAGGACGAGTTGAAAGCGGCGCTCGAAAATTATTCGGCACTCGACATCGTGAACAATATTCTGCTCGAAGGAATGAAAGTCGTCGGCGATCTGTTCGGCAGCGGCCAGATGCAGTTGCCGTTTGTGTTGCAATCGGCGGAAGCGATGAAGGCTGCGGTGCGTTTTCTCGAGCCGTTCATGGAGAAGAAAGGCGGCGCCACCGCCAAGGGCACGATGGTGTTGGCAACCGTTAAGGGCGACGTACACGACATTGGCAAGAACCTTGTCGACATCATACTGACGAACAACGGTTACAAGGTCATTAACCTCGGTATCAAGCAAACAATCGAAAGCATTTTGCAGGCGCACGAGGAACACAAAGCCGACGCCATCGGCATGAGCGGTCTGCTGGTTAAGTCGACCCTTGTCATGAAAGAGAATCTCGAGTTGATGAACGAGCGCGGCATCAGCGTGCCCGTGGTGCTTGGAGGCGCGGCCCTCAATCGCCGTTATGTTGACGACGATCTAAAGCCGCTCTACAAAGGACAACTCTTCTACGCGCGTGACGCTTTCGCTGGTCTGCATACGATGGACAAACTGGCAGGAGGGAATGGCCAGGCAGAAGCCCGACCCTCAGGAAGGGCTCTGGATTTAGCACTGGAAGCTGCGAGTGAAGTCGAAGACGTTGAGGACCTGGTCGGCGAGGAAGCCAAGCTCGGTATCCGCAAGCCGCTGAAGCCACGCGCGGCGAAACCCGCGGGCGATACGACGCACACTAATCGTTCAAGTGTTCGCGCCGACGTTACCGTTCCTGAAGCTCCGTTTTACGGATCGCGAGTTGTGGAGGACATCGCGCTTGACGACGTGTTCTCGTTTGTTAATGAGACCGCCTTATTCAAAGGACAGTGGCAGTTCAAACAGGGACGCACGCCGCCCGATCAGTATGAAGCGTTGGTGCGTGAAACGGTGCGGCCTATTTACGAAGAGCTGAAGGAACGCAGCAAACGTGAAGAGCTGCTCGTGCCGCGCGTTGTTTATGGCTACTTTCCCTGCCAGTCGTCAGGCAACGATCTAATTATTCTTAACGACGACCAGCAGAGTGAACGCCTGCGGTTCACTTTCCCGCGCCAGCCTTCGGGAAAGAATCTTTGCCTGGCAGACTTCTTTGCTGCGAAGGATTCGGGCCGCGTTGATGTTGTGGCGTTTCATCTTGTGACTATGGGCAGCCGCGCGAGCGTGTATTCGCACGAACTATTCAAGGCCGACAATTATGCCGACTATCTTTATTTCCATGGACTAAGCGTCGAAGGCGCGGAGGCGCTGGCGGAGCTTTGGCACAAACGCATACGCGAGGAGCTGGGCATCGCCGGCGAAGATGCCGCGGATATCCGGAAGCTGTTTCAACAACAATACCAGGGCTCACGCTTTAGTTTTGGTTACCCTGCATGTCCAAATTTAGAGGATCAGGCTAAGCTGTTTGAGCTGCTGGAACCGGAACGCATTGGAGTTGAACTGACGGAAGAGTTCCAACTCGATCCGGAGCAATCGACCTCCGCGATCATCGTCCATCACCCGGAAGCGAAATACTTTTCAGTCGACTGATAACGAAGTCCAAAGTCCAATGTCCAACGTCCAAAGTCCTGAGCCCGCGGTCGCCGCATCTGAGCGGACGAACTCGGGTGAGAAAGACGTTGGACATTGGACATTGGACGTTGGACAGTCTTTGGAGCCTACCCCAGAAGAATTCGCCGTCTTATCGTCGTTCGAGCGTTTCGCCTTTCGATTTATTCGTCAAATGAACCAGGGCGTTTGGAAACGCTTCTGGACCTGGTGCCAGAAGGTGTTCGGCGCCGGCTGGATTCGTTTGGCAAGCTACAACCTGATGGAAGTTTACGGCCTCGAGAATATCGAGGCTGCTTCACGAGACCGTCCGCTATTGCTCGCCGCCAATCATCGATCGTTCTTTGATATGTTCACGGTGTCGACCGTGCTCTTCCGAGAGACGTCGTGGCGTAAGCAACTTTTCTTTCCGGTGCGAGGCAGATTCTTCTACGATTCAGTCCTGGGTTTGTTTGTGAATCTGGTGATGGGTTGGTGGTCGATGTATCCGCCGTTCTTCGCCTCGGGTGAAAACCCTTTGCTCGACAAACGCGCCTTTGATAAGTATTCCTTTCGCCTGCTGACTGAACTGTGTCGCAACGGGGCCGGCAATGTGATCGGCTTTCATCCTGAGGGAACGCGGAACAAAGGCCCCGACCCGTATTCATTTTTGCCGGCGCAGCCAGGGATTGGAAAATTGATCAAGGATGCGGCGCCGCAGGTCATTCCGGTTTTTATTGCCGGGCTCGGTAACGACCTTCCGAAACAGGTGCTGGGCAACTGGAGAGGCGGCAAAAAGATTCGCATACATTTTGGGCCACCACTTGATCTGACAGATTACCTGTCAAAAAAAGATCAGGCGCGAACGTACCTTGAGATTTCCAGGTTTGTCATGAGCAAGATTGCTGCACTCGGCGAAGAAGATAGAAAGCTAATGAGTACTGAGTCTGAGTAATGAGCAGGTTGTTCGTCCACTCATGGCGTGAGCATTGAAAGATAACGATTACATCCATAACATCACTCATCACTGATTACTCATGACTTTGCCTTTAGTCATCATCAATCCCGAGTCTGCCGGCGGCGCGACTCGCGATGCCTGGCCAAAGATCGCCAGCGAACTCGCGACACACTTTGGATCATTTAGTCCGAAGTTCACCACCGAACCGGGTGAGGGCATTGAGCTGGCGGCAAACGCCGCGCGAAAAGGCACGAAGCTGATTATCGCTTGCGGCGGTGACGGAACAATTTCAGAAGTTGCGAACGGTATTCTTTCGGTTGACAGCGATTCGGAATTGGGAATACTGCCCAGCGGTACCGGTGGCGACTTTCGCAAAACGCTTGGCATTCCTAACCGCGCAGCCGACGCGGCCGGCATTCTCCGCCACGGCCAGACGCGCTTGATTGATGTTGGCAAGGTGACGTTCACGAAGGACGACAGCGAACTCGAATCGCGATACTTCCTCGGCGTGGCTTCCTTTGGGATGAGTGCCGAGGTGATCGCGCGCGTGAAGCAGGGCGGATCTGATTGGCTCCCGACCGGAGGTCCAAAATGGTTGAGCGGCCGCCTTGCGTTTGGGGTTGCGATGCTGCAAACGGCGCTGAAAACATCGGCAACTCGGGTAGAGGTTCAACTCGACGATGATCCCGCGCGCCACTTAACGGTAGCTAATCTTTGCATCGCAAACGCGCGATATTTTGGTGGCGGCATGAAGATCGCACCTAACGCGAAACTGGCTGACGGAAAGTTTGACGTAATCAGCATTGGTGATTTGGGCCCGGCAAGAATCCTCCTGAACGCACCGCGCTTGTATGTCGGCGGCCACCTCGGCATGAGCGATGTAGGTCATGCACTCGCAGCGAAGATCATCGCCCGCGCGGCGGATATTGATCAGACAATCGAAATCGAGGTCGACGGTGAAATCCCAGGCCGTCTTCCAGCAACATTTCAGATATTGCCGCGCGCACTGCGCGTGCGGTGTCCGTGAAACAACGTTTTTGGAGTGCGCTGATTTGTCAGCGCTTTTGCCGGTCGCAGCCACGCGCGCTTGATTGGACTCAACCTGCGGCGACTAGTCGCCGCGGACCAAAGCGGCGACTGGCCGCCGCACTCCAAAGAGTTGCACATCTGATCGTAGCTACGCTCACTTCATCAGGCCCATCTGAGAAAGCGCTTGCCAGTAAATTGCAAAACAGGTTATAAATATCGCACCGAGCCGCTATATATAATTATTAATTGGCGCGGTGCTCTTCATGTATAGACGAATAATTGTTCTTGCGCAGAGAGTGTTCCCTGCAATGCGGGGAGTTGTATAGTTTGCACTCGATTGCAGCGTTGAGGTGTATCTGCGCAATCTATCCGACGGAGGATTAGGATAGTGGACAGTCCGCTCAATCAAGAGCGACCCGCCGACAGCGCCAGTAGTTCGCAACCAGGGAAGACTGTTCCCGCCGGCGAACCATCACGCGCGCCCGTCGCGGCCAAACCTCCGTTGCCGGCAACCGCGAAGGCTGCACCGAAGCCTGCTGGTGCAGTTGTCGAGAGCACACCTGAACCGGCTGTAAACAAAATGCGCCGCCGGATAGTTTGGTCGAGCGTCATCATATTTCTGGTGACCGACTTCCTGATGTTTCTCCGGTTTTTCCTGCCGCGTTCAATTCTTGAGCCATCCAGCAAGTTCAACGTTGGCTTTCCAGCGGACTACGCGCTCGGCGTCGATACGAAGTGGCAGCAGCAATATCGCATCTGGGTTGATAAAACCTCCGACCGCATTTTTGTGATCTACGCGCGCTGCACTCATCTCGGCTGCACTCCCGATTGGAAAGCGAGTGAGAATAAGTTTAAGTGTCCCTGCCACGGCAGCGGCTACGACAGCGAGGCGATCAACTTTGAAGGTCCAGCGCCGCGGCCGATGGATCGGGCTCACGTCGAGCTGGATGCCGAAGGGCAAATCGTGGTTGACGTTGGCAAGCTTTACAAGTGGCCCAAGGGTGAGAAGAACGAGTTCAACGATCCGGGCGCTTACATACCGTTATAGTTTTGAATAGTAAAGAGGACCATGGACGAAAAGCCTGATCAGAAAGAGACGAAGCAGTTAACTGGCGACGAGAAAGCCAGTGCGGGTCTGCTTAGAAAAGTGAAAGAGGGCGGCACTGCGCTCACTAAGCGGGCTATCGACGAGGCCAAGGGTTACAAAGACGTTCAGGACACGCAACTGTGGAAGTCGATCTTTCGCGTGTCGCACGATCGCTCTGATCCGCGCAACCGTTCACTCGCAGTTCTTTCCAACGTTTTCCTTCATCTTCATCCGGCAAAAATTAATCGCGACGCGGTGCGTTACCAGTACACCTGGGGCATGGGCGGCATCACGTTTTACCTGTTCATCGTGCTCACCTTCACCGGCGTGCTGCTGATGTTCTACTACCACCCGACGAAGGTCGATGCGTTTCGCGACATACTTTATCTCGAACACGACGTTCCCTTCGGCAAGCTGCTGAGGAACATGCACCGCTGGGCGGCCCACTTGATGGTAATCACGACCTGGCTGCACATGTTTCGCGTAGTGCTTACCGGATCGTACAAGCGTCCGCGCGAATTCAACTGGGGCGTGGGCGTGGTGTTGCTCGTGCTGACACTGTTGCTTTCGTTTACCGGATATTTGCTGCCGGACGATCAACTTGGTTTCTGGGCGGTGACGGTCGGTACCAACATGGCGCGGGCCACACCGATGCTAGGCTCTGAAGGGCCATTCGGCGTGCAACTCGGAATGACTCCTTTTAATGATGTGCGGTTTGGACTGTTGGGCGGATCGATTGTCGACTCGAATGCCTTGTTGCGTTCATACATCTGGCATTGCATCGGCATCCCGCTGGTGGCTTCGATCTTTATGGC
>DASYMB010000204.1:0-12992 GCA_036009285.1 Pyrinomonadaceae bacterium
GGTTGATGTTGGCTGAACTCTATGTTGATGGAGACATTCCGCAACCGACCAGCCTCCGCTTCAATCCGATCAATGGAAATTCGATTTAGCTCCAGAATGATAGATTGTCTTAGACGAAAGGGACTAGGCGAGGCGAGCGAACTGTTGATCAGTTCGACCATACGGTCGTACTGCAAAAGCGTGTTGGCGGCTTCTTGTTCAGCTAATTGCTGGGCTGTCAGCGAAGGCAGCGGTTCTTTCAGGGCAACCTTACTCTGCCGGTCTTGCTGAGGAACCTTTTGTACTTTCGTTCGGTCGTCCATCAACTGGCGTATTATTCTGAGTCCTGGGTTTTCCTGGCAAGCTTCTCCGCCGCCTGATCGATAATCTCCCTTGTGACGTCGGAGTTTTCTATATTGGCGTTCCCGTACGCAAAGCTGCGGCGCTGCTGTTCTATCTCGTCGGCAGACATCTGGACTCGTTTAGACCTTTCAATAAGGATAACTATTTCCTGTTCACTCACGATATTCTCCTTATACTTTTTTGGTCAATTGAAGGAAATTAGAAACGCGAGAGTATAACACGACGGCGCAAAATTGAGCGGGGTTCTTAGATTCTTTTTTCGGTATAGTTGTACAGGTTTTGGCCTAAACGTTATTCTATCGCTCTCGGATAAAATCACATGATTCTGTATGAAGCAAGGTGCGCATGCGGGACTCTGTTTGCGAAGGCTTGCAACGTTTTTTGCAGGGCGGTTAGCAACTGCCGAGTTGTGGATACGCCTAAATGAATTACATAACGTCGGTGGTCGATCTCGTTTCTCCAGCCATAACAATTCCACTCAGTCTAAGGACAGGCGCAACGACGAAACGGTTCGTCGCATCGTAAAGTCGCGATGAAAAAGTTGTCCCTTGCGGTAATCCTGCTGTTCGCGTTTCTTATTTTAGGAAGTGTAACGGGAGTCTCTGCTGCTGCCGAAAGAGTCGCTGGTAAATTCGCCGGCAAGTTTGTGTTCCTGGTTCACGTCGCGCAGCTTTACGCGAAGGAGGCGGACAAGAAGCTGGCGATGCCGGTCCATGACGTTGAGAAGAAGACGATAGCCAACACCTGGCATGTGCCGCGAGATGGCAGTCGCCTGCATGAGGGCCAGGACATTTTCGCGCCGCGCGGCACTCCAATATTCTCCGCTACCGAAGGCTACGTCGCGCGCATCGGTGACAACAGCCTGGGCGGACAGACGGTTTCCGTGGTCGGCGCCGGCGGCAGGACCTACTATTACGCGCACCTCGAAGCGTATGCGCCGCACCTCGCGGAAGGCGAATACGTGACCACGCAAACGCTCCTCGGCTATGTCGGTACGACCGGCAATGCCGCCGGCACGCCGCCGCATCTTCACTTCGGCGTGTATCAGTTGGGCGGCGCGATGAATCCGTTGCCGCTGCTTAACGATCGCCCTGAAAACAAAGAACTCTCTCTAACTCAACCGGCGCGCTCAAGGAAGAGACATTAGACTTTTCGTTGTTACTGGTTCAGTTTCAATCGCCATTGCGTCTTAGATCCGAAGGACTGCCAGTTAGTAGCCCGTCCGTGAGGGCGGGGAATCCATCTTCTCTCTTTAGACTAGACACCCGAAGGGCCGGCACAAAATTCTGTGGCACCTTCGGCGTTTTGGCAACGAACCCTCCCATTCACCGGCCCTCACGGGGCTATTGACGCCAGTCCTTCGGACCTACGAGTTCAAAGTGAACTGTTACTCTTTGCTCTTCCCTTCTGTACTTTCTGTTCTATTTTCGTTACTCCCATCGAAACACCGACCGAAGCCGGTAAGATAACCGCATGCGACAACCGAGTGTATTTATGCTAGCCGCTGCTTTGATCGTGAGTGACTTGGCGCTCGGGTCTGCTTCAGTGCCCGCGATTGACCAAGTTCAAAACAGCGCGCAGGAAAAAGCTGCCAGTCTTCGCGCGCAATTGAGTGAAGTCGAAACAAAACAAGCGGAGTTGCAAACACGTCTGCAAAGGTTGGACGAGAGTTTAAAACCGGAGAACGTCGCGGAGAGCCTCGCCGGAATTGGGAGTACTCGTCCGGAAGATTTACGCGAGCAGCGACGTAGGCAGTTGGAGATCGAACGAAACGGAGTGCAGAAGCAACTCGATTTACTGGCTACCAGTCATACCCGGCTGGAGACGGCAATCGCGCAGGCCGAGACGGAAGCATACCGTCAAAGTGCTGCACCCGTGCCCGCGACTATTACTACGGCCTCGCAAACTACTTCAGTGTCGATAAGCGCGACAGCATCTCCCGCACGTCCGCGGCGAGTTCGGAGACGAAGAGCAAGATCGGTCAGGCACTAGAAATCAGCCGCGGATACACGCCGATGAACGCGGGCAACGATCAGGCCCACCCGCTACCGCAGGTGGTTCTGACCTTCGCGTCGATTCAGGGCTATCTGAATTTATTGGGGCTTCGCAAAGTATCCGGGACGATGGCGGAGTTGCAGTTGTTCTTTTTGTAACTCCGGGCTGGTGATCTCAATCTTCATTTGACGGTAAGCTCCATCGCGCTGTTTGTTGGTGGGCGAATAGGCAATCAGATATTGCGAACGCAGCTCCTGTTCAATCTCCAGAAAAGCATTTTTCAAATCAGTTTCACGCTTCGGAAAAAACGCGCGGCCACCAGTGCCTGCTGCCACGGCGTTGAGCGCGCCGTGATCGACGCCGGCATACTTGCTGTCGCCGATGCCGATGGCGTAGATGACCGTCTCCGCCTCGAGCGCTCGATTGATTGCCTCGCTTCTGAGCAGGCGGCTGGTGCTGTCAACACCGTCGGTAAGCAGAATGATCGCGCGCCGTCGTTGAGTTATCGTCTGACTCCGGCTCGACTGACGTGCCTGGCCCACCGCCACTCCCTGGCCTTGTTTTCCTGCCGATTTCGCATCCGAATCTCGGGCCAGCACTTCGCTCGCCGTCAACGCTATTGCGTCCCAGATAGCCGTGGAGCCTTCGGGCGGAGTTGCTTTCATACCTGGCCCCGAAGCAATGCCGCTGATGGGCCGTCCGCTGCCGAGATACGCGGGCATCGCCACTTCAACGCGTTCGAGAGCGCGATAAACGCTCAGCACGTCGCGCGTCAAACCCTGTTCGAGAAACGCCGAGCCGGTGAAAGGAATAATCGCAGCCTGGTCCTTGCTCGATTGAATTATGCTTTCGATAAACGCGCGAGCGGCGGCTTTCTCCTGCGGTAAGGTGCGCTCCTCCGATGCGCTCACGTCAATCAGGAACGCAATCGAAAGTGGACGATCGGTTTCTCGTTGAAAGGTGAGAATCTTTTGCGGCACACCGTCTTCCGTCAGGCGAAGATCTTCCTGGCGCAGCGTGGTAATGAAAGTTTTTTGTTTATTAGTGGCAGTGAAAAAAAGGTTGGTGAGATCGGTCTCAACGCGAATGACGTCGTCATCCTGATCGGATCGCGTTTGCGCCGGAACGCTCGACAGCGATAACAGCGCCAGCCCTACCGATAGTAAACTGCGAAACATTTTCATTCGTAGGCCATCACTCAGGTAACAAGGTCCGGATGAAGCTGCGCAGTTTAAGAGGCACGTTGTCACTAGCGTGAAATTGTTCGCGCTACAGCGCTCATGGCAGACAAGATGCCTGCGCTCCCAGCGATTACTTCAAGCTCTTGATGTTTGCGGGCTTGGCAAAAACTGAATCCGCGAGTGGGCGGTTGTATTCGATCCCCTCGTAACTAATCCGGCTGGTCTGGGTGCCGTTAATGTAGTGATCGATCACCCACGGCGCCGTAATCCCGGAAATTGTAATAGGCTTGGCCAGTCGATCCTCTTCGGTCGACTCTTCACTCACATCCGAATCCGGCTTCTTTTTGCTTATCTTGTAAATCACCTTGGCCGGCAGACCTTCCTTCGCCGCAAACTCGTATTCGATCCAAAACCCGTCAGGATACGTCAGGCGAACTGTCTCGTTGCGTCTGGCAAGTCCGGCCTCGCGACGGCCGACATAGCTGAGCGTTGCGTTCTCTTTTTTCCACCAGCCGCGCAGCAGATTCTCGACGCTAGTGCGCATGCTTCTTTTGAAGTCTTCTATCTGCGCGCCCTTCATGTCGCTCAAAGATTTCGTCGCGCCATCGAAGAGCCACCCGGTCTCGCCGGTGTTGGTCTGGATTACGCGAATTCCATCGCCCGTGAATTCGGTGCGCTCTCGGTCCGGATAGGCAATGTAATCAAGAAACCTCGCGGGAATCTGCGATATGCCTTCACTAAAGGTCGTGAAGAAGCCGCGACCAACCACCGTTTGCACATTCAAATAGGCGTTGCCACCGAGCACTTCGATGCCGCGACTGATGATCGCTTCAGCTTTTGCGACGTTCTCCGGCGATGGTTTGGCGTGAGTTTCTTTGGCGGCGCTGTCTGGTTGCGTACCAACCGCGGCACAGCAGATGACCAGGAAAAAAAGGGCAACGATGGATCGTCGAGGGGTTGAGTAGTCCATATTTTGCAGTCGGAGTTTCAGTTCTAGCGTCTGCCAAAGATTTTTTGTGCAAAGCCAACGCTTGTGCAAGAGAGAAAGGGCTTCAACAAATAACCTTGAAGCCCTTTTTTGACCAACTGTACTGGTGCTAGAGCCACCAACTAATTCAGACTTGCGTTTGTGCCCGCTATCGGCTTGACCACGGTTTCGCCATTCTCCACGTCAACGACGAAATTCGTGGCCGTCTTCCACAGGGCAGTTATCGGCAGCTTCACTTTCTCGTCGATGTGACGCTTCAGGAAGCGTGCCCCATACTTGGTGTTGAAGCCTTTCTCAGTCAAAAAGTTGAGCGCTTCATCGGTGACGCTGATCTCTTTGCCCTGCCGCTGCATTTGGCGTTGCAGCTTCTTCAAGTAAAGTTCGGCGATCTGTCTCACCTCGTCCATCGTCAACGGTGCGAAGACAATGAGCTCATCGATGCGATTGCGAAACTCCGGAGAGAAACGCATCTCGGCGGCCTTCATCACTTCATTCTTGACGACGCGAAAGTCCTGGGCAGTTTTGGTTCCAAAACCCAGGGGCTTCTCAAATTTCTTGAAGCTGTCCGAACCCAGATTAGAGGTCATGATCACGATAGCGTCTGACAGATAAACTTTCTTGCCGCGTCCGTCTGTCAACCAACCTTCGTCGAATGCCTGCAGAAACAGGTTCATCAAGTAGGGCGACGCCTTCTCGACCTCATCCAGCAAAAGGACCGTGTAGGGGTTCTCTCTCAATTGTTCAGTCAGAATTCCGCCGCGCTCCGAGCCGACAATGCCACGCGGCATGCCAATCAGCTTCTCGATGCTGACGGTGCCGTCGCTGTATTCGGACATGTCGATACGGACCATCTTCTCTTCATCGCCGAACATGAATTCGGCGACCGCTTTCGCCAGTTCGGTTTTGCCAACGCCGGTCGGACCGAGAAACAACAGCACGCCGTCGGGTTTGTAATGCGACTCCTTCAGCGGGCCCTTGTTCAGGCGCAGGCGTTGCGCCACTGATTTGATAGCGGCCTTTTGGCCAATCACACGCTGCGAGAGCATCACCTCCGTCATCGAGAAACGTTCGCTCGTGTCTCGAAAGATCATGTCGCGCGGAATGCGAGACTCCTGCGAGATCACGTCGATGACGTGTTCCGGCTTAACCACCATAGTTTGCGGCTCGTTAATTTCCACCTTGACCGCGGCCGTGTCGAGCCAGCCAATGGCTTTGTCGGGCAGGTGAAGATTGCGAATATACTTCGGGGCCATTTCCAGCGCGATATTGATCGCCTCGTCGGAAATCTTCACCGAGTAGTTTCGCTCCAGCCGCGGGCGAAGACCCAAAAGTATTTCACGCGTTTCATTGATCGTCGGCTCAACCACCTTCACCAGGCGGAATCGTCGCGCCAGCGCCTCGTCTTCAGAGATGTACTCTTTGTATTCCGAGAGCGTAGTCGCGCCGATGATGCGCAGATCGCCGCGCGCCAGGGCGGACTTGAACATGTTTGCGGCGTCGGAAGATGTACCCAGTGCCGCGCCGGCGCCCATGATTGTATGCGCCTCATCAATAAAGAGGATCAGATTGTCGCGTTCCTTGACCTCGTCGATGATGCCCTTGATCCGCTCTTCAAACATCCCGCGCAACATGGTGCCGGCGACAATGCCGCCCATTTGCAATTGGACCACGTGTGCTCCACGCAAACGCGCCGGCACTTTCTCCGGTTCCATTTCGATCAAACGCGCCAGACCTTCAACCACCGCTGTCTTGCCCACGCCAGGTTCACCCACCAGCATCGGAGAGTTTGCGCGCTCGCGATGACAAAGAATCTCAACCATCTGCTGAATCTCTTTTTCGCGGCCAATCGTCGGCACAATCTTGTCCGTGCGGGCCAGGCGATTCAGAGAAACGCCGAAGTGCTTGAGGTAAGGCGGCAGTTCAAACTTCTTGCGATACTGTTCCTCTTCGCGTTCACGTTTTGTCACTTGAGCCTGAACGTTTTCGGCTACCGCATCAGGGTTTGCGCCCATGTTTTTCAGTACCTCAAGGAAGAGACTGTCGTAGTTTGTAAGGGCGGAAAAAATATCCGTCGCTTCGATGGTCTTGCGCCCCTGAGCGCGCGCCCGCTCCATCGCCCGCTTGAAAAGGTCGGTGGTGTCCTGAGAAATCCGGAACCCCTTGCCGACGTATTGTTGGCCGCTGCGGTCCAATCGCTTATCAATATTGATTTTGACGAGGATCGGATCCAGCGAAAGCTCCCGCATGGCCGAATTGAACATGTCAGGCTCTTCATGCATCAAGGCCTGCAGGACGTGTTCGACGGAAACGAAATTCTGATCACGCTGACGCGACTCGCTCAGCGCATGCTCGAGTATGCGTTGTCCACTCTCTCCAAATTTGTCTTTATAAGATCCCAGATCAACCATTGTATTTATTATTCCTAACTAACTTTCACCAGGTACCAATTAACTCTGCCAAGGCAGGTGCACTATTTCATGACAGCTAAGCCGCCGTGGTTCAGTTATCGTGTTTCAAAAATCCCACCCAATCACGTGGGTTAGATGTCGTGAGCATATGCGCCGTTGCGTTTCGATGCAATAGAATTCTCCTGCGGCTGCTACTGCAAATACTCGGCCAGCTATTGATCACAGGCAAAAGCCTCATCGTAATATTCCAAGTAATTTGCTGGGACCGCAGGCGGGCGGATTCCCAACAGATATTGTGTATCTGTTGGGTGCTCGACTCGCCCGCCTTAAGCTAAGCGTTCACTCAAGCTTGGGTTTCTGAGAGCTCCTACTACGTGCCATTTGGAACGAAAGCGGGCGAGATACCCGCGGTCCCAATAACCAGTCCCAGTTTCCGGTTCCAGTTAATAGTCGAAATGTTAATAGTCGTAATCCTCGCCGCCACCGCCTGGCATCGACGGCGCCGCTTTCTTCGGTTCGGGCGCATCGGTAACAGCCGCGTCAGTTGTCAGCAATAGCCCGGCAATCGATGCGGCATTTTGCAGCGCCGTGCGGACGACCTTCGTAGGATCGAGTATGCCGGCCACTGCCAGATCTTCGTATTCGCCGCTGGCTGCATTGAATCCTTTAGTGCCCTTCAACTCTGCAACTTTCCCGACCACTACCGCGCCATCCAGTCCCGCATTCTCGGCTATGCGCCGCAACGGTTCCTCCAATGCTCGCCTCACGATCTTTATCCCGGTCACGACTTCCGAATCCTCGTCGGAAAGCTCATCCAGGACCTGGCCCGCGCGCAGCAGCGCGGTACCGCCGCCGACGACCGTGCCTTCCTGCGCCGCCGCTCTGGTGGCGTTGAGCGCATCTTCGACGCGGGCCTTGATCTCCTTCATCGCGGTTTCGGTTGGCGCGCCAACTTTAACCACGGCAACTCCGCCGGCAAGTTTCGCGAGTCGCTCCTGCAGCTTCTCGCGATCGTAATCCGAAGTTGTCTCTTCGATCTGTCTTCGAATCATCGCCACTCGTCCCTGGATCTCTTTTGGGTTACCGCCGCCTTCCACAATCGTAGTAGTGTCTTTATCGACAATCACGCGCTTCGCCGTGCCCAGATCCGATATTTGCACGTCTTCAAGTTTGATGCCCAGTTCTTCGGTTATGACCTTCGCGCCGGTCAAAACTGCCAGGTCCTCGAGAATCGCCTTGCGACGATCTCCAAACGCCGGCGCTTTAACGGCACAAACCTTTATCGTCCCGCGCAGCTTATTAACCACCAGCGTCGCCAGCGCGTCGCCTTCAATGTCCTCGGCAACGATTAGCAGTGGCCGGCCGGAGCCCGCTGCCTGTTCGAGCACCGGCAGCAGATCGCGCATCGCTGCAATCTTTTTCTCATGCAGAAGAATTAGCGGCTCATCGAGCACGCATTCCATCCGCTCGGAATTGGTGACAAAGTAAGGCGACAAGTAGCCGCGATCAAACTGCATCCCTTCCACGATTTCGAGTTCTGTTTCCAGCCCCTTGCCGTCTTCGACTGTGACCACACCATCTTTTCCCACCGCTTCCATCGCCTCGGAAATTAGCTTGCCAATTTCGCGATCGTTGTTTGCCGAAACGGTGGCCACGTTCATCAGGTCTTCCTTGCTTTTCACTTTCCGGGAAACGCGCTGCAGTTCAGCCACCACCGCTTCCGTCGCTTTTTGAATGCCGCGTTGCAAGGCCATCGGATTGGCGCCGGCAGTTACATTTTTCACGCCCTGGCGAAAGATCGCCTGGGCCAGGACCGTGGCGGTAGTAGTGCCGTCGCCGGCGGTGTCGTTAGTCTTAACGGCAACTTCACGCACCATCTGCGCGCCCATGTTTTCGTAAGCATCCTTCAGCTCAATTTCTTTCGCAACGGTGACACCGTCTTTCGTTATAATCGGCGATCCATACTTCTTCCCGATCACAACGTTGCGGCCTTTGGGACCGAGGGTTACGCGCACGGCGTTCGCCAGCGTGTTCACACCCTTGAGCATCGCGCCCCGTGCCTCTTCACGAAACTTCATCTCTTTAGCAGCCACTCTCGTTCTCCTTTGGTTTTCCTCGTAAAGCAAACTGTTAGTTTGCTTGTTGGTTGATACTTCCAACGCGCGGCCTTTCGACCAACTATCGCAAACTAACAGTTTGCTTTACCTTAAACTCGCAACAACTCTAGTCTCCGGCCTTGTTTGCCTTTTCCGAATAGCGTCCCACTTTAACACGCGCGGGGCGCAACAGCCGGTCGCCGATCTTGTAGCCGCGCGTGTCTTGAGCAATAACCCTGCCCTCGTCTTCCGGCGCCACTGCAACCGTCTCAACCGCGTCGTGTAACTGCGGATCAAATTCCTGGCCGACAGCATCGATCGGCTCAACGCCGGCAGCAGTTAGGGCATTCTCGAAACTTGAAGCTGTCTGACGAATTCCGGTAGCAATAACGTCGGCTGGGCTGCCACCCTCCGCCGCTTCAGTAGCGCGTTGGAGGTTGTCGAGCACCGGCAGCATGCCGGCAATAAAATCCTGCTTCTCTCGCTGCGCGCGCTCGTCGGCCGCGCGGTTCAAACGCTGGCGCGTTTCATCAGTTTCACTTTGCAACTGCTTCCGCAACTGATCAAAACGCGACTGGACCTCGAGCGCCTTTTGCTCCGCAGCTTTCGCGCGGGCCTCAAGCTCTTCTACATAGCTGGGCTTCAGATTCGGGGCCTCGACCTCTGCATTGCGCTCTACATCCGGGTCATCGTCCAATTGAATGCGACGTCGATCGGTTACGCGAATTTCAGGATCGTCATCCCGTCTGCTTTTGGAATCTCTGCCGAATATATCTCTAGTCATGTCTTCCTTTGCTCTGTCACTACGCTGAGATTTCAGATCTCAAATTTCAGATTTGGATTGCAACTCCGAAAAGATCTCAGAACCATCCGCTTACCGCAGGCGGGTACTGACAAGTGCGCCCTTACGAAATCTTTATCTCGACCCGCTCCGCCTTTGGTTCGGGCCGTTTCGGCAGGTGCACTTGAAGCACGCCGTCCTTATAGTCGGCCCGGATATCATTTTGATCAATGGCAGCCGGGACACTAAACGTCCTGAGGAAATTGCCCCTGGGGCATTCCCCCCTATGCTGTGTCGAATCCTGGCTTACGCGCGTTCCTTTTATCGTTAGCCGATTATCGTCCACGCTGATGTCCAGGGTCGCACGATCTATGCCGGGAAGATCAACTGCAACGGTGTACTCAACATTGGTTTCGTAAACGTCCGCCGCGGGATACCAATCCGCGCCTTCAACTTCTTCGCTCGGGGCTGCTTCCTGCGCCCCAATTGGGCTGCCAGCGTGGCAACCACGCTCGTCCGCTCGTCGCTGCGATGCGTCTTCAAAGAGACGATTCATTCGATCCTGCAAAGATACCAGGTCGTGCAAAGGGTTCCATTGAGCCATTGCTATTCCTCGTGTTGTCCGACGGGCGGCAACCCTTGGAGTGCGGCGACCAGTCGCCGCTTTGGTCGGACGCGACCTGTCGCGATCACCGTCGGGTTGAATTTACTGAAAGTCTGCGCGTCAAGCCGCGCAAGACAAAAGCGGTGACAGGTCACCGCACTCCAAATTAAGCGGCCACTGCCGCAGCCGCTACCGTAAGATCCATCTGGTCGCCTCTGGCCGACACGCTGACCGTCTGGCCCGGTAAGATTTCTCCCGCCAAAAGTTTTATCGCCAGCGGATTTTGTATCAGCGTTTGGATTGCCCGCTTCAGCGGACGCGCGCCATAGTTTGGATCGTAACCTTCGCGGGCCAGCAGTTGCCGCGCGGAATCGTCGAGCACCAGTTGTATGTTTCGTTCAGCAAGCAGCGCCCGCAGTCGTTCCAGTTGTACGTCGATAATCTGTCCGATCTGCTCGCGCGAGAGTTGATGGAAGATCACGATATCGTCGATGCGATTTAGAAACTCAGGTTTGAAGTTTGCACGCAACTCCTGGAGTACTGCCTCGCGCACTTCCTTCTCGTCGCCGTCCGCGTCCTGAATCTCTCGCGAGCCAAGGTTCGAGGTCATGATCAAAACCGTGTTCTTGAAGTCGACGGTCCGGCCCTTCGCGTCCGTGAGCCTTCCGTCGTCGAGAATCTGAAGCAGAACATTGAACACGTCCGGATGAGCCTTCTCGATTTCGTCAAACAACACCACCGCATACGGACGGCGGCGAATCGCCTCGGTCAATTGTCCGCCCTCTTCGTAACCCACATAGCCGGGAGGCGCGCCGATCATGCGCGCCACCGCATGCTTCTCCATATACTCAGACATGTCGAGCCGGATCATCGCGTGCTCGTCGTCAAACATAAATTCCGCGAGTGCCCGCGCGGTTTCTGTTTTGCCTACGCCCGTTGGGCCAAGAAAAATAAAAGAACCGATTGGTCGATTCGGATCCTGAAGCCCGGCGCGCGCGCGCCTCACTGCGTCTGCAACCGCCTTCAGCGCCTCTCCCTGGCCAATGACTCGCTTGCTGAGACGCTCTTCCATCGTCACCAGTTTTTGCATTTCCCCTTCGAGCATTTTAGAAACGGGAATGCCGGTCCACTTCGCAACCACTGCGGCTACGTCCTCTTCATCAACCTCTTCCTTGAGCATCACGCCGTCTTTTTGAAACTCCGCAAGCTTCTCTTGTTCAGCAGCAAATCGTCGCTCTAACTCCGGAATCTGCCCATACTGCAATTCGGAAGCGCGTGCCAAATCCCCGGCGTTGCGAGCCTGATCGAGCTGCAGCCGAAGCTGTTCCAACTCCGCCTTAGCGGTGCGCATGCGCTCGATGGCCTCTTTCTCCGACTGCCATTTTGCCTTCATGCCCGATGACTTTTCGCGCAGGTCCGCGATTCGTTGCTCAATCTCCCGCAAGCGCGCCTTCGATCTTTCGTCTTCCTCGCGTTGCAACGCCTGCCGCTCAATCTCGAGCTGAAGAATCTCGCGCTCGAGTTGATCGATCTCCTGCGGCAGCGAATCGATCTCTATCCGCAGACGAGACGCAGCTTCGTCAATCAAGTCGATCGCTTTGTCCGGCAGAAATCGATCGGTGATGTAACGATGCGATAGAGTGGCGGCCGCGACAATAGCGGAATCCTTGATGCGCACGCCGTGGTGAACTTCGTATCGCTCCTTGAGTCCGCGCAGAATTGCAATCGTGTCCTCAACCGTCGGCTCGCCAACGTAGATCTGCTGGAACCTGCGCTCGAGCGCCGCATCCTTTTCAATATATTTCTTGTACTCGTTAAGCGTAGTGGCGCCGACGCAGCGAAGCTCGCCGCGCGCCAGCGCCGGCTTCAACATATTCGAGGCATCGATTGCGCCTTCCGCCGCGCCGGCTCCGACCAGCGTGTGCAGTTCATCGATGAAAAGTATGATCTGGCCCTGCGCGTTCTCAATCTCTTTCAAAACTGCTTTCAGCCTGTCTTCAAACTCACCGCGATACTTTGCGCCGGCCAGCATCGATCCGAGATCGAGTCCCACGAGCCGCTTGTTCCGGAGCGTCTCCGGAACGTCGCCGGAGACAATTCGCTGCGCGAGCCCTTCAACGATCGCGGTTTTCCCGACCCCGGGCTCGCCTATTAATACCGGATTGTTCTTGGTGCGGCGCGAGAGCACCTGGATGGTTCGGCGGATCTCGTCGTCGCGGCCGATCACCGGATCCAACTTGCCTTTGCGCGCCAGCTCCGTCAGGTCGCGAGCATATTTCGAAAGCGCCTGGTAGTTTTGTTCCGCATTCTGATCGGTAATGCGGGAGCCCCCGCGCATCTGTTCGATCACTTTAAGCAGATCGTCACGCTTGACCCCATGCTGACGAAGAATCTTGCCGGCTTCACCGTCTTTTTCATCGACGAGTGCGAGCAGCAGATGCTCGGTCGAGTTGAACTCGTCCTGCATTTTGTCTGCCAGCTTTTGAGTTGCAGTGAAGACCTGACTTAGTCGTGAACTAAAATACTGTTGCCCACCCTCGACGCGAGGGAAACGTGAGATCGCCGCTTGAAGATCGTTGAGAACCACGGGAACGTTT
>DASYMB010000205.1:0-4964 GCA_036009285.1 Pyrinomonadaceae bacterium
CGAGTCGTTGTCGCGAGTGCAAGTCGATCTGGAGACTGCTAACAACCCCGCTATCGGCGCGCTCAAGGGAAACTCCATCTTCCTCAACACTCCGCTGCAGGATCCAACTTACTTCAATACCCAAATCACAATTCTAACCAGCGCCGGACTTCTGGGCCGTGTCGCCAAGACTCTTGACTTGGAGAACAATCAGTCGTTTCTGCGTCCACAGTCAACGCAGAACCACTCGCTGTGGGGAAGTCTCAAGGGTCTGGTTGGGTCCGGCAAAAGCCCGGCGCCAGCCAAGCCGCCCGAAGACAATAAGCTGCGGCCGAGTTCCGCTTTGTCCCGCGACGACGTGGTTGAGGCAAATCATTACGAGCCTTATGTGGAGATGCTGCAATCGCAGTTGTCGGTGAGGCAACTCAGCGATACGCGCATCATCGAGATTCGCTTCCGGCACCAGGATCCGGAGATTGCAGAGAAGATCAATAACATGGTTGCAGATACGTTCGTATTGTCCAATCTCGAGCGGAAAACCGAGACGAGCAACACCGCCGGCGACTTTCTGCAAAAACGCATTGCCGACCTGCAATCCGAGATTCGACACGGGGAAGAGCAGTTAATTAATTACGCCAAGAGCCATCAGATACTTTCGCTCGATGCCAGTCAGAACACGGTGGTCGATCGTCTCGCCGGTCTTAACAAGCAGTTACTGGAGGCGGAGAATGATCGCAAATCGGCGGAGGCCGCTTATCGTGCAGCGCTCGCTCCGGGAGCCCTCGAGGCCCAGGCTGAGGCCACCAACAATTCGGTAGTTAACAACTCCGGAGCTAATACGGAAGCGAAGATCGCTGAGCTGAAGCAGAAGCGCGCGCAGTTGCTTTTGGAGTACACCGAAAAATATCCGGAAGTTAGAGACCTCAATCAACAGATCGGAATGCTCGAGAAGCAGGCGGAGCAATTGCGCACCCACACGCAATCGGTAGTGAAGACGAACCTCGAAACCAGGTATCGCCAGGCGCAGCAAAAAGAGCAGGCGCTCAGGGACGCGTTTGATAAGCAGCGCGGCGAAACGCTTACGCAAAACGAAGCGGCCGTCAACTACAGAATAATTCAACAGGAGATTGAGACGAACAAGACTCTCCTGGATGGACTGCTGCAGCGCGCCAAGGAGAACGAGGTCATACTGGCTGGAACGCCCAACAATATTCGTCTAGTGGATCGCGCGACGCGGCCGAAGTCTCCGGTTGCTCCAAAGCGACGTCAGGCTATCGCTCTCGCCGCAATGTTTGCACTAATCCTCGGCGTCGCGCTGGCGCGTTATCTCGACTACCTGGATGATTCCGTGCACACCTCCGAAGATGTTGAAAACTTTTTGCGCTTGCCCGCTCTGGCCGTGATTCCTTCTATCGGCAGTTTCACCCGCCGCCGTTTGCTTTCGGCAATACCGGGAAGTCATAAGAAAAATGGGAATCACTCCGGGGAAGAACTCTTGTTGAATTCATCCCAACGCTCTTCGCTGGCTGAATCATATCGTCAGCTTCGTACTTCGGTTCTCTTGTCGTCAGCCGGAGGCGCGCCGCGGACGCTGCTCGTCACCTCCAGTCAACCGGGTGAAGGAAAGACGACGACCGTAGTAAACATAGCGACGACTTTGGCGCAGACCGGCGCGAAAGTGGTGATCATCGATGCCGACATGCGGCGACCTCGAGTTCACTCAATCTTCAATCTCGATAACAGCCACGGCTTGAGCGACATTCTGGCCAGCAAAATGTCGGCGGCGGAGATGCTTGCCCTCGTGCAGTATCACGAGGAGAGCGGACTCTATGTGATAACTTCCGGCCGCATCCCACCGAATCCGGCTGAGCTGCTCGGGTCGGACCAACTTCGCGACTTGATGAACGTATTGCAAAAGACCTTTGTGCATGTAGTGATCGACTCACCGCCGGCCGCTTCATTCACCGATGGCGTCTTGCTTGCTTCGGTGGTCGATGGCGTGCTGCTGGTGGTCCATGGCGGCGCCGCCTCTCGTCACATTGTCCGGCGCACCAGGCAATTGCTGGCAGACGTGGGCGCGAAAATATTGGGCGTGGTGCTGAACAACGTCACCCTCTCGCGTCACGACTACTACTACAATCGAAACTACGATCGAAACTACTACGGTAATCCCGAAACGGAACCTGAGCCGCATAAGAATAGTCTGCTCGGCATGTAGAGGGCAGAGGTCAGAGGACAGAGGTCAGAGGACAGAAGTCAGAAAGTCAGACGGTCACAGACCTGCCCGGAAAGAAGATTTTCCATTTCTCATTTTCCATTTAAATACAAGCGCGCGACTCGGCTCGCAATGGTTGAATCCGCCAATGACAAATGAGAAATGAAAAATGAGAAATGGAAAATCTTTTCTTGCCAGCCCTGGAAAATCTATTCTTTCCGGCTCTGGAAAACCTTTTCATGCCGGCTCTTCCCCACCAGTGCGCATCGTCTTCCTCAATCCGAGCGGCCAGATGGGCGGGGCGGAGGTAGCACTACTTGATATCCTGGCCAGCATCCGAGCGGCTGAGCCTGAGTGGAATCTGAACCTGATAGTTTCGGCTAACGGACCACTCGCCGCGAAGGCCACTGAGCTTGGGGTCAGCACTACCGTCATACCTTTTCCCCGATCGCTGGCCCGTATTGGGGACGCATCTACTGGCGAGAGAATGGGCCAGGCGCGCCTGTTGGCGCGTTTGCTTTTTGCGAGTGCCGGAAGTTTTAAGTATGCGAGAAAATTGCGGCAGGAATTGCAGCGGCTTAACGCGGAACTGATCCACACCAATGGTTTTAAGATGCACATCCTCGGCGCCCTGGCGAAGCCGCCGGGCGTTCCGCTTATCTGGCACATTCACGATTATCTCAGCAGCCGTCGCTTCATGGTTCCGTTGATGAAGCTGCTCTCGCGGCGTTGCTCGATCGTTTTGGCAAACTCAAACAGCGTGAAGGCGGATATTGAAGCGGTGTGCGGAGACCGTTTTCTCGTGCAGACCGTCTACAACGCGGTGGACGAGTCGGTGTTTTCTCCGGCGGGTCCCACGCT
This sequence comes from Pyrinomonadaceae bacterium, assembly GCA_036009285.1. Classification (GTDB taxonomy): domain Bacteria; phylum Acidobacteriota; class Blastocatellia; order Pyrinomonadales; family Pyrinomonadaceae; genus PSRF01. The sequence goes on from DASYMB010000205.1 coordinate 3,056, forward strand.
CGACCTGGACCGTCTGTCCGGACTCCCGCCCCCAGCAGAATCTGTCGTCCGGGTTGGCATGCTCGCGACCTTTGCTCGCTGGAAAGGGCACGAAGTTTTTCTGCGCGCGCTGGCGCTGGTTCCGGCCAGTGTTCCGCTGCGCGCGTACGTAGTTGGCGATGCGTTGTATCAAACTGATGGCAGTCAACATTCACTTACTGAACTCAAAGGCATGGCCCAGGACTTAGGAATTGCCGATCGGGTTGGGTTTACGGGTTTTGTGGCGCAGCCGGCTGGGGCGATGCGATCGCTTGATATTGTCGTCCACGCCAGCACGCAGCCGGAACCATTTGGTCTGGTAATCATCGAGGGCATGGCGTGCGGTCGCGCGGTGATCGTGAGTGAGGCCGGCGGCGCCGCGGAGTTGATCCAAACAAAACTTCAACCAAACTCGCCGGCAGCGAACTCGTCAAACATTGAAACTGAGATCAACGCCCTGGGCCATGCACCGGGAGATGCCGCGCAACTTGCCGAGCGCATCACGCAACTTGCTAGCGATTCATCTTTGCGCGCGCGCCTCGGCGCCGCCGGCCGCGCCACCGTCGAAAGACGCTTCAAACGCGAGCAGCTCGCGATAGCATTGACGCAAACTTACCGGCAGTTGGTTCCTCAGAGAATCTATTAAAGACTTGCCAAACTCGGTGATCCATAACCTCGGTTTCCATGCGCGCCCTTTATATTCATAGCGGAAATCTCTTTGGCGGCGTCGAAACGCTAATGTTGACCCTCGTTCAGCAGCAGCGCGTTTGTCCCGCGATGGAGCCGCATTTCGCAGTCTGTTTTGAAGGAAAGTTTACCGATGAACTAGCCGCGCTCGGCGCTCCCATTTATCAGTTGGGAAGCGCACGAGTTAGTCGACCATTAACAATCCGTCGGGCGCGCCGCAATCTCAAAGAACTGCTCCAGCGAGAGCATTTCGACCTGGTTGTTTTGCATTCCGCGTGGGCCCAGGCGGTCTTTGGTCCAACGATTCGTGCCGCCCGGCAGCCTTTGGTGTTTTGGTGTCATGAAGTGCCCGAGGGCATGCCGTGGCCGGAACGCTGGGCCGGCTGGTCGGCGGCTCCCGAACTGGTTCTCTGCAATAGCAATTACACCGCCAAGAGATTGCCGAAGATTTATCCACACCTCGAGCCGAGGCTTATTTACTGTCCGGTGGCTGCGCCCACAGCGGAGTATTCAGCCGCTGATCTGAGAGCGGTGCGCGCTTCATTCCAAACTGCGGCAGACGCTACCGTCATTTTGCAGATCAGTCGCCTCGAGCGTCATAAAGGTCACTTAGCACATCTCGAAGCGCTGGCCCGGTTGCGCGATTTGCCTGGCTGGGTCTGCTGGCAGGTAGGTAACGTTCAGAAACCGGAAGAGATTCAATACCTGGAAGACATCAAGGACGCGGCGATGCGGCTGGGCCTAAACGACCGAATCCGATTTCTCGGCTGGCAGCCTGAAGTGCAAAAACTGCTCGCCGCCTCAGACATCTATTGCCAGCCAAACATTTATCCGGAGCCGTTCGGCATCACCTTCATTGAAGCGCTCTACGCGCGTAAGCCCGTAGTAGCCACCTCCCTCGGAGGGCCAAAGGAAATTGTTGACGACTCATGCGGGTTTCTAATCGCGCCCAACGATGCGATCTTGTTAGCGGATACTCTGCGAGAGCTGATCGCGAATCAGCCATTGCGAAATCAACTGGGAGCTGCCGGCCCTTTGCGAGCGCAAAAACTTTGTGATCCCGCTACACAGATGCGACATCTATACGAAGCCTTCGTAAGCGTTTCAAGAAATGGTTTCAACTAAGACATATGTTAGGGCCATAGTGCCACGCGGCGTGCGCAATTGGTTGCGTGCGCCGCGGCGCTCGGTGCAGTGGGCCTGG
>DASYMB010000206.1:0-7345 GCA_036009285.1 Pyrinomonadaceae bacterium
AGATAAGTTTTCCAGTCTTCGACGGGAACGCTAGTGAGCATCTGATCGAGGCCTCTGAAAAAGTCCGGATGAGCAACGTTGATTTCCGTGAACGACGGCGCGCCAACTTTCTTGATGTAGGTCGGCCAGTCGAAGTTGGTCATCACGTTCTTCAAGTCTCCGGGAGACATTTTGTGATACTGCTTCGAAGCATCGCGTCGCGAAACACGATCCAGAGAGACCTGGGCCAACTGCGTTTCAAGCTTCATCACTGTCTGCGCTTCAGCCGCAGCTTTCGCGCCGTCGTCGCCGAGCAGCTTGAACATATTGGTTACATGCTGCACGTAAGCATCGCGCGTGCTCTTCGATTTCTCGTCGTCTTTGAGATAGAAGTCGCGGTCGGGAAGACTCAGTCCACCCTGACCCGTGATGGCAATGATGGTGTCGCTCTTCTTGAAGTCCTGCCCGGCGCCAAAACCGAATAACGCGGGCACGCCGATTTGATGGAAGTGAGCGAGCATGGTGGGCAGATCGCGCGCACTCTTCATTTTGTCCACTGCGGCGAGTTCCTTCGCGAGCGGTGTGGCGCCCGCCGCTTCAATCTTCGCTTCGTCCATGCAACTGGCATAGAAGGTACCAATCTTCTGTTCGTTGCTCCCTTTCGGCGCCGCAGTATTTTTGGCCGCGTCTTCGAGAATCTCGTGCAGCGTGGCGATGTTCTTTTCGCGCAAGGGGCTGGTTATGCCCCACGAGGAGAAGGCCGCCGGGATTTCGTTTTTCGCGATCCAGCCGCCATTGGCATACTGGTAGAAATCCTCGCACGCTTTACAGGTCGTGGTGCACATGTTCGCCGGATCGAAGCCGCGCGGAGCGGTTTGACCGAATACACCGAGGCCGAAAACGGTGGCAACGACGAGCGCGATTAGTGGGCGCAGGTTGAAATAACGCATAGTGATACTCCTTAAAAGAAAGTTGGAACGGATTGACGATGGCACGCGGATGACAATGTTTACTAGAAAACGAAGGATTGACGCAAGCTAATACGCACAGCGTGACTGAAGGTTTCGCGCCGCGCGCTGTCGGAGGAATTATTGACGCCCGGGCGAGTTAGCACTTAAATAAGCGAGTCAGAACCACCTGCGGTAGCGGGTGGGCCCACCGACCGTTGCCCGCCCGCTACCGCAGGCGGCCAGCGCGATTATCTGCGGCGGTTTTTTAGGGTGGGCCCACCGACCGTTGCCCGCCCGCTACCGCAGGCGGTTCTGACAGATCTGATCCGCGGTACAATTCTTTATGACAAAGTATCTCGACACAACAACCTGGGCGCGTCGCGAAGTATTCGAGTTCTTCCATCACTTCGACAAGCCCTACTTCAATATTTGCACCCAGCTCAATGTGACCAGGCTGTTGGCGCTCCTTCACGATCGACCTGAGGTCAGCGTCTCTTTGGCCTATCACTACTTTGCGCTCCGGGCCGCTAACGAAATCGAGCCATTCCGTTACCGACTGCGTGACGGCAAGGTGATCGTGCACGACGTGATTCATGGCGGCACCACCGTGCTCCTGCCAAACGAAAACTTTACGCTCGCCTATTTTGACTATGATGAAGACTTCGAAAAGTTTATCGGTAAGGCCGATCGCGCGGTGCAGCAGGTGTTGTCAGGTGACGGCGCCTTCGTGCCCGACCCAAGCGACGATCGCATTCACTTCACGGCCCTTCCCTGGGTATCGTTCACAAGTTTTTCGCACGCGCGGAATTGGAGTCGCGAAGATTCCATTCCGAAGATTGCCTTCGGAAAATTCCTGAAGACAAGCGATAGCACGTTGTTACCTTTTTCCGTCGAGGTGCATCATGCGCTGATGGATGGCCTGCATGTAGGGCGATATGTAAGCCGGCTGGAAGAGGCGCTCGCGGAACCGGAGATTTACATCGGATCGGCTTCATCAAAACTGACCGCGAAATAAAACAGTAGGGACAGCCAAGCAGAAGCCCGACCGTCAGGAAGGGCTATCATCAAGGTAAATGAAGAGCCCTCCCTTATGGTCGGGCTTCTGCTTGGCCGACCACTAAAAATATTGACACGCCTCTGACGCGTTCACTAAGATGAACGCATCTCGCAGCAGTCTCCACGAAAGTTCTAAACACGATCTGAATTCCGGATTCGGATCCAAAAGCCACAGGAGAAGATCATGCGCAACGCCCTGCTTCGCCCCTTTGCCCTTCAAGTCAAAGGATGGAGTTTTTGTCTACTTGCCACCTTCGTGTTTGCAGCGACAATAGCAGCGCAAACGCAAATCACTACCGGCACGATTCAGGGGACGGTGCTCGATGCCAACGGAGCTGCGGTTCCCGGCGCAAATGTCGAAATCAAAAATGTCGACACAAACTTCGCGAGGACCACCTCCTCAGACGAGGACGGCAGATTTGTGGCACTGCAATTACCTCCCGGCAGATACACCGTCACCGTCGCCAAGCCCGGCTTCGCAACTCTGGTGGTTGAGAAAGCTGATCTGACGGTGGGCCAGGCGATGAATCTTCCGCTCTCGATGAAGGTTTCTTCCGTGCAGGAGACGGTTACGATTACCGCGGCGCCAACGATCGATACGGTGAAGACGGAATCGAGCACCACGCTTGACGAGACGACGGTGAACACGACACCCATCCTCGGCCGGAAGTTTGAGGATCTCTTAACGCTCACGCCGGGCGTCAGCGTGGTCCAGGGACCGGACGGCGACGAGATCACTTTTTCCGGACAGCGCGGCGTCTTCAATAACGTCAGTCTCGACGGCGGCGACTACAACAATGGTTTCTTCGGTGAACAGTTGGGCGGCCAGCGCGCCGCGATCGACATTACGTTGGAAGCAGTGAAGGAATTTCAGGTTGTTGCCACCGGAGCCAGCGCCGAATTCGGCCGCACCGCAGGTGGAATTATCAACGTCATAACCAAGTCGGGCACCAACAGCGTGCACGGTAGTCTGTTTCACTTTCAACGTCTGGAAGCGCTTACGGCCCACACCTCAGACGGCAAACCTCTCAAGGATTTTCGGCGCGAACAATTTGGCGGCACTATCGGCGGCCCCATCCAGAAGGACAAGGCTTTCTTCTTCTTTGCGTTCGAGGGTATTCGCGAAAATCTCACGCGAGCCAATCTAAGCGATCCAATCGGAACTCCGTGCCCAATTTCTGCTTTCGCGATTACGAACCCCGCCCACGAGGCGCTGATCAACGGCAGCCCCGATTGTCAACGGCTGGCACTCGTCAACTTCATCAGGGCGAACCGCAATCAGGAGGAAGGGTTACCTGTAAAACGCCCCATAAAAAACTACGCCTTGTTGGGGAAGGCTGACTTCAACCTCAGCAACTCGCAGCAACTGGCCATCTCCTACAACTTCGACTACTCGAAGAACACGAACCAGACTTTCGACGTTGCCACTTATGGCAATTCAGCAAACGGCATCGAGGGTCCGTCGAAAATTAACAATCTCAACGTCAATCTTTTTTCTACCGTCTCGCCCACGAAGCTGAACGAAGCGCATTTTTCTTATTCGCGTGAGCTGCGTCCGCGGGCTGCGATCACTTCGAATGTTCCCGCCGACACGGGCGTAGGCTTTGGTCCAAGCTTTAGATTCGGCAATCCATTTTTCATTCAGCCCGGGGTTGATGAACTTCTCTGGCGCACGCACCTCAAGGACAACTTCTCGATCGTTTCCGGCAAGCACACCGTTAAGCTCGGCGGCGAGTGGATTCATACGCTCAACGATCAAGTGTTTCGCGGGTTCTTTACCGGCAGGTATTTGTTTGATAGCGCGGCGGGCTTCCTGCGTTACACGTCAGCACCGGCCGCAAATGGATTCGGACCAAATGCAGGCGAATGTTTGACGCCCACGTTCGGGTTCACCGGATGGATCACGCAAGGCGCTCCTTTCAATCAAACTTGTCCCGCGGGCAGCAGTGTCGGCGGTCCATTACTTTTGTACTTGCAGAACGGAATTCCGACTGGCATCGGCGGAGTTCCGCCGCCGGGTAAGTCGACGATCAAAAACGAAGACCTCGGCCTGTTCGTGCAGGACAAGTGGCAGGTGCGACCAAACTTAATACTTAGCCTGGGGCTGCGTTGGGAAGCACAGATCTTTCCGAAAGTTATAGTCCCTCCCAGCCAAACGGCCTACGCAGCATTGCTGAGCAATCCCAACTTTCCTTCCGACGGCACGTTGCACAGCCCGAAGAAGGAGTTCCAGCCGCGAGTAGGATTTGCCTGGAATATCGGCGGCAAAGACAAATCCGTTTTGCGTGCGAGCTACGGAATTTTTTATGGGCGTCAGAATATGTTGTCCCAGGTCGGATCGATTACCGACAACGGCGTGCAGCAGTTTGGTATCGCTTGCGCCTCGAGCTTCGGCTGCTCAAACGGTGCGGCCAGGCCCGCCTGGCCCAACATCGTGTCCGTAGCGCCGTCAGGAGGGATTGCGGCCGGCGCGTCAATCCGCGTATTCAGTAAGGACTATGCGAATCCGCGCATTTACACCACCAACATCGGCTTCGAACAGCAGATCGCGCAGGACCTGTCGCTGTATTTTGATTTCACTCACTCGAAGGGCGTTCATCTTACTCGCTTCATCAATCTCAATCGGACCGGCGCCCCTCCGCTCCCGGCGTCGCCGCTGTTCCCGACGCTCGGTGATGTGTTCGTTACCACCGCCGTTGGCAAGTCGCTCTATCGCGGCTTCACCGTAGGCATGCGGAAACGTTTCACTAAGCATTACCAGTTTGAGTGGAACTACACGTTGGCCAAAGATCTCGATGACGACTCAAATGAACGCGACCCTTTCACCGATCGTTCGTTTACGCCCTTCAATCTGGCCCTGGATTATGCGGTCTCCGATCGCGATATCCGGCACAAGTTCAACTTCTTTACCTTTGCTGAATTGCCGGCGGGGATCGAAGGAAACTTCCGCGTGCAGGCCCGCGGCGCACAGCCAATCACACCGGCGGTGCGCACGGCTACGAATCGAAATTCGCTGCGGAAAGACAATAAGTACTTCTCGTTTGATTGGCGCTTGCAGCGGCCCTTCAAGTTTGGTGCCGATGGACGCTTTGCGCTGATTCCAATCGTCGAGATGTTTAATACTTTCAATAACAAGAACCTGATTAATCCACTGAGCGGCGCGGCGCTGTTCAACTTCGACGGCTTCCTGCGACAGGGCGTCGGCGACCCGAGACAGTTGCAACTGGCGCTGAAGTTTACGTTCTGAGAACCCAAGCAGAAGCCCGACCGTTAGGAAGGGCTCGGTACGTGGATGACGCCCGTCTCCCGAACCGAGCCCTTCCTGACGGTCGGGCTTCTGCTTGGTTCTAGCACGAGGCAACATACTTATGGATCACCTTTGCGCTGTCGCCCGGTGATCGATTGGTCGTATCAAGCGAAAGTCCGTCCGGAAGTTTAGGAAACTGAAACGCGCCCGCATCCTTTAATGAGCGATACTGCTCGACTGAAGCCAGTTTGCCAAACTCCTTCCGTGAAGCATCTTCGATTCGTCGTTCCAGCTCCGCTTCTGCGCACGTCAATTCGACAAAGATGATCTGTCCGCTGGCAGCCTCTACCACGTCGCTCGCCTGCTGCACAAAACCTTCGCGAACGGTGCGTTCGGGGTTGAACGTAAAGATAAGCGAAACGTTGTTGCGTGCTGCTTCGCCAAACGCGGCCAGCCAGATCTGCTCCCGCAGAAGGGTGAACGGTTCACTGCCGAAAGGAAAAAGCGAACTAACTAAATCAACCGTAAGGTGATTGTGAAAAAGTCGAAAGCCTGTCACCCGCTCCAGCTCGCGCGCAACGGTCAGCTTTCCGACAGCCGGCGCACCGTGAAGAAAGATGAGCTTCATTTGATCCATGCGAACCCCTATCAAGAATTGACGAGCTGGGGAATAATATCGGAAGCGGATCGAATGTAAGAAGGAAGAGTGGTGCGTCAGGCTTTCATTGTAGTGTCATTCACACCGCGGCTTTAGCCTGGTGTTCAAAGCAAAACTTTACGACCTAAAACCGTTTCAACGGTTTTCTGATCCAAGCAGAAACCCGACCGTGAGGAAGGGCTCGGTTCGAAGACTCGGTGCCAAGCCCTCCCTAAGGGTCGGGCTTCTGCTGGACTATCGAACGGAGCCCTTCCTAACGGTCGGGCTTCCACTTGGCCCTGGAAGACTTGCCGCCCAGCGGAGGTCTAAAGGCCTCAGCTTCGCTTGCTTCAGCGATCGCTCGCGAACTCGCCGGCTGTGACGCGTTTTTGCGTGCGCAGCCTCAGTGCCAGCATTGCGTAAAAACACCGCAGACACATTCCATAAGAATCATCGCTCGCGTGTTCCCGAATCTTTACGCCGCATGAAATACATAAGACTTTGAATCCGGCATCGCTCCCGGGTGTTTGCTTCACCATTTCTTTTTACTCCTCTAGATAGTTTTCGAGAACACGGTAGCGCTTTCGTGTTACGACGAGATAACCGGCTGGTTAAATAAAATTTAAGAAAAGATGCAGCCCGAAACCCGCGAACTGGGTTACGGTCGATCCACGAAAAAATCTGCGCGGCTGTGCTGTTCGGCAGGCGGAGAGTTTACTCAGAGTTCAGATGCAGTTCAGATAGATGTAACACGCCGCGCCTAGATTCCTTTTGGAATTCAAAATGCGGTAGCGGCCTAATTTGAAATCCTCTGTGCACCCTCCGTGTCCTCTGTGACTCTGTGGTGAGTATTTGCTTACGCTTGATCACCACAGAGTCACAGAGGACGCAGAGATAACAGAGAGAAAAACTGAAATTAGGGCACTACCCAAAATCCCTTTGGAGAAACCTATGCCCTCTCTTTGGAAATCCGCGCGAGCAGGGGTCGCCGTTCTGATCGCATCGTTTGTTTTGTTTGCGTTGGCCTGTAGCGGCAGTGGGCCTGGCAGCAGCGGAGGCGTCGTCACCCTGCAGGGCGCGGGCGCAACTTTTCCGAATCCGCTTTATCAAAAGTGGGTCAGCGAATATGGCAAGCTTCATCCCAACGTGCGCATCGATTATCAGCCCATCGGCTCGGGCGGCGGCATTAAACAGATTCAGGCGCAGACGGTGGATTTCGGCGCCACAGACGCGCCCATGACCGACGCTGACCTGAAGGCTGCGCCCGGTGAGTTGCTGCACATTCCCACCGTGTTGGGCGCGGTCGTCGTCACCTACAACGTTGCTTCCATTACGCAACCTCTTCGCTTTTCCCCGGATGTGCTGGCAGACATTTTTCTCGGGAAGATCAAAAAGTGGGACGACCCGCGCATCAGGCAGGACAATCCCGGCGTGAGTCTACCGGCTGCTGATATCACAGTTGTGCACCGGGCCGAC
>DASYMB010000207.1:0-20413 GCA_036009285.1 Pyrinomonadaceae bacterium
CGTTTTCCCGAGCAACTCGGTCAACTGAAAACCTGGCAGGCGCAAAGGCTGTTTGTAAGAATCTTCGGCGGCAGCGCTGAGCAGAAGCCCGACCATGAGGGAGGGCCTGAAAAGACCTTCGCGATCGATCCAAACGAGATCGATCCGATCCGCGGGACGTCGTTCGCTGAACAAGCATTGGCCGCGCTGCAGCAACACGCTACCCAGGGACCCTGGCCCCGGTCGATCGCAGAGTTATTGAAAGCGCGCCGGATCGAGGCGGGAAAATTGCCGTTGATTCGCTATCGTCTCATAAAGGAATCGTCGGGAACTCCGGCGCTCCCTGAGAATGCCCGCAGTCCACTGGCTGGACTGGAACTACGCGAGTCGCTCGCGCTGTTGCTGGCGCCGCCGCAAATCAGCAATCGACCGCTTACTGAATTTCTCGATCGGCCGGAGCGTGTACTCGCCGCTTTGGTTGACTGGCGCGCCAGTCAATCCACTCCTGAGTCGCCATCGCCAGCGCCAGATCCCGATCGCCTGCGCTTGTTTGAATCGCGCGCCGATAAAGCCCTCGCTATCGCGTCCGGCGTTTCCTTAACACTGAACTCGCGCGCGCCCGTGTTGGTACCCGGTATGCCCACCACGTTTTCGATCGATATTTCGAATACCGGCATGCAAGGCCTTCACGTCAATGGGCTGCGCTTCAACGGTTGGGGACAGAACGCGCCGGTTCAGACCGCGGATCTGTTGTTACCGGACACTGAAACGGTTGTTACAATCGACAGCACCACGCCGAAGAATGCGACGCCCACGGTTCCCAAAGAAGAACACCTCTACGATGGCCTCTTTCTCGGCAAACACTTTGACGCTGTCGCTGAACTTGAAATTGATGGAGCAAAATTTTCCGTTGACGCCGAGGTCGCGCGCGACGTTGCGCCCGCGGTCGAGATCAAAAAGATTTCACCATCGCTCCTCGTATGGACGCCCGGCCGACGCGATCAGGTGCTGACAATTACGGCTGTGGTTCGGAACAATCTGGAAATTCCATTTCGCGGAGTGCTGGAGTTCAATAGTACTGCGCTCGGGATTTCGGCAGTGGGCGCCGCCTTAACGCTGCAGGCGAATGAAACGCGCGCAGTTGAGTTGCGCTCCAGTGCCGCTCCGCCTGCTCGTTTGCGCGCGCGCGATAGTTCAAAAATGAATCGGAACAATGGCAACGCTGCTAACCCTTCGAATCTCGCCTGGCTGATCGTAGAGGACGCCGCCGCGAAGACGATTAGCAAGCGGACCGTGCCGGTGGTTTTCAGCGATGCGCGAGTCGTGCCCGGTTTGCGTGTTGGTTATGTCCCGAGCTTTGATCAGACGCTGGAGCACGCGCTCGCGGCACTGGGCGTGAACTCCAAAGCACTGAGCGTTGACGCGATCAAAAGCGCCGACTTGTCGAGCTTCAACACGATCATCATCGACAATCGTGGTTATGAAGCGCACCCGGAATTGATTGCGGCCAATTCTCGTCTATTGGAATTTGTGAATGCGGGCGGGACGTTGATTGTCTGCTACCACAAGTCGAACGAATGGAACCCCGACGCGAGCAGGCATCGGCCGCAGCTTGCGCCTTATCTTCTGCTGTTGGGCGACGAACGCGTGACTGACGAGACCGCGCCGATCAAGTTTCTCCTGCTGCGTCATCCGCTGCTCAACGTTCCCAACAAAATCACCCCGGCGGATTTTGCGAATTGGATTCAGGAGCGCGGCCTCTACTATCCGAAGGAATGGGACCAGCCCTATAGCGCGCTATTTGAGACTAACGACCCCGGCGAGCCGCCGCTGAAGGGCGGACTGCTGGCGGCGCAATACGGCAAGGGAAATTACATTTACACCAGCATGGTTTGGTATCGGGAGTTGCGCGCGGGCGTGCCGGGAGCGTATCGCATGTTTGCGAATATGATCAGCTATGGTCACAAGTAGGACAGACATTCCTGTCTGTCCTACTTGTGACGGGAAGTCTTCACCGGTCTCAGGCAGGAAGAGATTTTCCATTTCTCATTTCTCATTTTCCATCGGTGAATTCAAGTTGGAAGTGCAACAGATCGTTGTTTGTCGCTTTGCCCCAGAGGGGCGAGATATTTATAGCTTGGCGGTCCGTTCTTTACTCCGGCGCTCCGTGGGGAGCGCAACCGCTCTTGCCTGCCCGAGCGAAGGTTCTGCCAAGTTTCCCTCCTAACGGAGCGAGATCTTTGAGTGCACTCGAGCTATAAACATCTCGCTCCGCTGGAGCGAAGAAGAATTCAACTGTTGCAGTTGTAAGTTGAATCCACCAATGAAAAATGAGAAATGGAAAATCTTCGGATGTTTGTTGGATTATCCTGAGGTTAGAGAACCACGGACAGACAGGAATGTCTGTCCTACTACGAGACAGGAATGTCTGTCCTACTACGAAATCGCTTCCTGCTCGACAGCCGATTCCCCTTCAAGCTTCGCCTGGGCACGCTCCAGGAAAGTCCTAATCATTTCCCCGACGCGCTTTTGCATTTCCGAGCTGATCGCGCCTTCACCAACCAAGGCTGCAAGGCGATGCAATTCTCTGGCGTGGGCCCGACGAAGTTCCACATGCTGCGAGATTTTGATCAGCACTTTATGCCCGCGTACTTCAAAGTTTGCAGCGTAGCGAAGATAGTTTTTCATCTCTGAACCAGCCGGCGACCACTCGAGTCTCTCCGGCCGATCTTCAGTCTTGCGTACCGCGAAGCTCGCCTGCACCGAACCAATCACCGGTACTTCCGCGCGCACCGCCCAGCGCATGATGCCGCCAGATTCCTTGCGAATACCTTCGATGCCCGGCATCAAGTCGGCGAAGTTTCTGAGTTCGCCAAAAAACTCGCGCGCGCGTTCGAGGGTGGTTCTGAGTTCCAACTGACCGGTGTATGAAGCCTTGATTCGAAACATTGTCCGTCCTGCCCTATGCTAATTCCTGATGTTCTAACTTTGTGGATGCGCTGCTGCTCTGGTCTGTTGCATCCGGCGCGATCTTAAAGTTAAGTTACACGATTAGGACGCTTCAGTAAACAGGCGATTTTTATCGCGTAGTTTTTGGAGTGCGGCGACCAGCCGCCGCTTTGGTCGGCGGCGACTTGACGCCGCACACTCGGGTAGACTGCAAGCAACCGTGGCCGCGACAGGTCGCGACGGACAAAGCGCTGACAGGTCAGCGCACTCCCAAAAGTTGCGTCTTCTGCAAAGGAGTTTGAAGTGAATAGTGAGAGACGCTGCCCCAGGTGTGGCGAGGAAAAACTACGAAGCTGGGCGGAGCTCAGCGATGATGAGCGCGAAGTAGTTCGGCGCTTGCCAGGTTCGGCCGACTACGAGGCCTCGGAACGCGAGGCAATGCATCGCTGGTGCACTCGCTGCTGGTATGAAGAGACCGGTGGCTTCGAGGCTATCGTTTAGAGACAGACACCGTGGCTTTAGCCCGGATGAGTCAGCGCTGCACGACCCGGCCATATCTGCCCGAAGCCTATCAAACTGATCGGCATCTTCAAACGTGTCTATGCGGTGATGCGATCGTAGGCCTCGCGTATCGCTTGCATTCGTTCGCGCAAAGTTTCGCCTAAGCCGGCTGGTGTTTCGAAACCGAGGCGCACCGCAATCTCCTTAAACACCGGATAGTCCGTCGACGGCAGCGAGGCAACCTTGCCGACGATCAGGCGCAGATGATGATCGACCGACCGCAGCAGTTCGTAACCGCGACTGAGCGTCTCGTAGTCGCGCGTTTCCAGCGACCCGTTGTCCTCGAGCCGCACAAGCGTTGCGAGTGTCGAACGATCCTCACCTTCATCGGCTACATCGTGGCGAAGTTGCAGGTAACGCGTTGCAAAGTAAATATCGAGCAAGCCGCCTGGCGAGTATTTGATGTCGAGGGCAGGCGGGCCTCCAACCGACTGCGAGCCCCGATGACCTACAACCTGACGACCGTTTTTGCCAGTGGTTCTCACCTTCTCGCGCTCGAGACGTTCGCGCACGCGACGCGTTTCCTGTCTCAACTCGTCCGCATTCAGCGCCCGGGCTTTCTCATGAATCGCGTGTCTGGCATGGGTCTCGATCATCTTGCCAAGCTCCAAATCGCCGGCGACCGCGCGGAGTTTGACGTAGGCAAGCCACTCCCAAATCGCGCTGCGCTGTTTTATGTAATCGAGAAACCCTTCAGAGCTGGTGACGAGCGGACCGTTTTTTCCGTTCGGACGAAGGCGCAGATCCACTCGATACAAATAACCTCCGCGGGTCATGCTCGAGAGCGCGGCGATCATCAATTCGCCGAGACGCGCGTAGGCTTCATCCTGGGTGAGCGAAGAGACTGGAGACGAAACGAGCGAATCGTAAACGATGGCGATGTCGAGGTCTGATCCATAATCGACGCCACCGCTAGCCAGCCGGCCAAGCGCTAGCACGCTCAAACGCGGACCGCCTGTCAGTGGCCCATAGCGCCGCACCATCTCACGTCGCGCAATCAGATAAGCGACATTAATACTGGCCACGGCGAGTTCGGTCTGCAGTTCATTCGACTCCAAAAGAGAAATCTTTCCCCCGGCGTCTTCAGCGCCGATCTCGATAAGCAACCTGGCCCATTCACGGCGCATTGCGGCGAGCTCGGCCGAAAAACTTTTCTCTGCGTCGATGCTGGCTTTGAGCAGCGCTCGATAATCGCGGCGAAGTCGCGGTCGGTCCTCTCCGAGCGAACTAAGCGAACTGAGCGAACTAAGCGAACTAAGCGAACTGATCAGCGCCGGATTGCCTGCCACCGTTTCGCCGAAAAACTCCGAGGCACCGCATAAGCGCACCAGATTGATAAGATTGTTTTCTGAGAGCTCAATTTGTCCTTCTGATTTTTCGAGCGACGCAGCCGCGCGGGCGGTGAACATCAACGCACGTTTCTCGTTAGTGGATGCATGCGCCGCTCGGAGCAAGTGTCGAACCAGCGATTCCACGTTTGCCATTCGTGAACCGTCTGCGGGAGCTAAGTGTGAAATGAAAACCCTGGCAGCGGCATTCATCAACACGGATTCATCGTGCCCTTCCAAGGAAACCGCGCCGCGGCCCTGATCGTTATTAGCCATATCCGCAACGCTTCCCGATTCGCCGCCATGGTTTTCCGTAACCGCACCGTCCTCTTCGGCAAACACGCGATCGTATGCGCTGCGCACATCGGTAGTGTGCTTCATCAGTGCGCTTTCGAAATCCTCAAGAGCCGTCGCGCCGGAAAAGCCCATACGCCCGGCAACCAGAGAGCGGGCCGGTTCAGTTTGCGGGACCGTGTGCGTTTGCAGTCCATGCTCCATCTGTAGTCGATGCTCAAGTGTGCGCAGAAACGCGTAGGCTTCGGATAATTCCGACCGCTCCTGCTCCGAAATCAGATTTCGATCCGCCAGCCGTCCGAGACTAATCAGCGTATGGGCCACCCGCAACCATTCGTCGCGCCCGCCATGCGCCAGTTGCAGGGCCTGCGCGATGAACTCAATCTCGCGAATGCCGCCGCGCTGCAGTTTCACGTTGAACCCGGCTTTGTGCCGTTCCACATTCCGATCGATCTTCAGCTTCGCCAAACGCACACTTGCGAGAGCGTCTTTGACGGTAACGTCTTCGCGATAGATGTAGTTTTCCGCTTCTTTGGCGAACCGGGAAAATAGTGAACTCGAACCTGCCGCCGTGCGACTGCGAATCAACGCCTGACGTTCCCAGGCTTGAGCAGACTGGCGGTAATACTTGAGCGCTTCAGCAAGCGAACAAGCAAGCGCGCCATCGCGGCCGTGTGGCCGCAAGCGCAAATCGACGCGATACGCCGCGCCTTCACCCGCCGGGTGGCCCACCAGCTTGCTGATCGTCTCGGCTAGCTTGATGAAGTATTCGCGGTTGCTCAATTTATCTCGCTTGTCTCGATCCGCCGATCCGGCAGTAGTTCCATCATCCGAATAGATGTAAAGCAGATCGATGTCCGAAGCGTAGTTGAGTTCGTACGAGCCCAGCTTGCCCAGGGCAATGACGCAAAACTCTGCGGTAGCGATCCGTCCTCGCTCGTCGCGCAGCGGTGTGCCGTAGCGGTTGTCCAGTTGCTGACGCGCCAAATTCAACGCGTAATCCAGGATGGCATCGGCAAGGTTGGACAACTCCTCCGTGGTTTCGACTAAGGTGTGGGCCCGCCGCACGTCGTGAAGATAGATGCGCAGCAGTTCGCGGCGGCGAAATCGTGCGAAGACGATTTGCGGAGTCAACGAAGAATTTGTCAGCGCGAAACGCGCCAGCGACTCTTTCAGTTGATCGCGCGTTCTCACTCTGACATCGGCGCGCTCGCGAATGAGCCACGATATGTAGTCGGGATTCTGCTCCAGCGTGGTGGCGAGCAGAGGACTCCAGGCGGCTAACGCGAGGGCATCGGAAAGCACCGGGTAATTACGAATTAGCTTTTGAAATGTGAGGGGCTGCTCGTTTGCAAGTCGCTCGAGAAAGAGCCGAGCGCTCTTCTCGTCGGGCAGATCGCGAATCAGCGATTCAACTTTCGCATCGAGATTTTGCACGCGAACATCTTACGCGGTGGGTGTAGCCAAGCAGAAGCCCGACCGTCAGGAAGGGCTTTGATTTCCACCAGTAGCCCGACCGTCAGGAAGGGCTCCCTATCTCGACCAAAGCCCTCCTTTACAGTCGGGCTTCTGCTTGCTGGTGTTAGATGTCGAAGTAGAGTGAAAACTCCAGCGGATGCGGACGCATACGCAGCGGTGTGATCTCCTTGTCGCGTTTGTAAGTGATCCAACGCTCTATCAACTGCGTGCTAAACACGTCACCCTTCAAAAGGAAGTCGTGATCCACTTCGAGCGCCTTGAGCGACTCATCAAGTGAGCCCGGCAAAGTTGGAACGTCCTTGAGTTCCTCCGGCGAGAGATCGTAGATGTCTTTCTCCAACGGCTCGCCCGGATCGATCCGGTTCTGAATCCCATCGATGCCCGCCAACAACATTGCCGAGAACGCCAGATACGCATTGCACGACGGATCCGGCGGACGAAACTCCAAACGTTTCAGCTTGGGATTGGTTGAAAACATCGGAATGCGAATCGCGGCCGAACGATTCCTCGCCGAGTAAGCCAGATTAACCGGTGCTTCGAATCCCGGTACCAATCGTTTGTAACTATTGGTTGTCGGCGCTGCGAACGCGACCACCGCGGCGGCGTGTTTCAGGAGTCCACCGATATAGAAGCGGGCCATCTCCGAGAGTCCCGCATAACCATCGCCAGCGAAGAGAGGCTTATCACTTTTCCAGAGGGATTGGTGACAGTGCATTCCCGAACCGTTATCGCCGTAGAGCGGCTTCGGCATAAACGTCGCGGCCTTACCATACTGATAAGCAGTATTGCGAACTACGTATTTGAAAATCTGCAAGTTGTCGGCGGTTCCCAGCAGGGTTGAAAACCGGAAGTCAATTTCACACTGCCCGGCGGTGGCCACCTCGTGATGATGGCATTCAACCGTCACACCGCATTTCCCGAGCGTCAACGAAATCTCTGAGCGCAGATCGCTGAGCGTGTCGGTTGGCGGCACCGGAACATATCCTTCTTTCGGGCGGATTCGGTAACCGAGATTTGAGCCCTGGAATTCGTTGGCATCGCGGCCCGTGTTCCAGTGGCCTTCGTCGGAATCGATGGTGTAGCCGGCCGACTGTTGTTCGTTATGAAACTTCACCGAGTCGAAAACGAAAAACTCCGCTTCCGGTCCGAAGTAGGAAGTGTCGGCCAGGCCGGTGAATTTGAGATAGTTTTCAGCGCGCACTGCAACGGATCGCGGATCGAAAGGATAGCCCTCCTTGGTGATCGGATCGACGGCGTTGCCGATGAGGCAGAGTGTCGGATGGTCGGCAAACGGATCCATCCACATGCGCGTGGGGTCGGGAACCAGCAGCATGTCTGATTCGTGAATCGCGGCCCAACCGCGGATCGAGGAAGCGTCGAAACCGAAGCCGTCCTCGAAATTTCCTTCACCAAGTTCGCCGATGGGAAAGGTCAGGTGTTGCCAGGAACCCGGCAGGTCGGTGAATCGAACAGAAACAAATTTCGCCCCTTGATCAGAGGCATATTTCAAGACAGTCTTTGCATTCATGAGTTCTCCTGATGGAAAAAGGGAGTAGTTTGACTTGCCTTTCTCGGTGCAATCTCTGTGCTCTTTGTGACTCTGTGGTAATTATTTTTTCCGAGTTTTTATCCACCACAGAGACACAGAGAGCACAGAGGTTGCACCGAGAAAACAGATTAGGCCGCGAAAAAGGGAGTGTTAGGGGTGCTCTTCGCCCCGGAGTGGTTGTTGGTGCGAAGTGTTGCGGAGGCCGGAAGTGGCTAAGGAAAGAGCCGAACGTCATAGCGCCACGGCGCCTAAAAAAGTATGCATTATAGTGACGCGGATTTGAATGTCAACTACTTTCAGCAATCGTTTGCGCCCGTGGCGAGGAGGCAGTAGCCCGACCGTAAGGAACGGCGCCCTTCGCTTACGCGGGCTACTGCCCCGTTTACCACCTGAGTGGTTCCTCTTGTGCGACGATGGTCGACCCATCCCGCGACCCTACTCGGCTCAGCGCTTCGTTGTGAGACGGGCTAGCGACGCGGCTACAGCAAGTGCAACCAGAAAGGCGGGCAGTGCGGTGATCAGCGGCCAGAGCACAAGCGCGAGAAGGTAACGCCAGTACGGGGCGTGTGACGCGACCATCAACGCATGAACGGTGGCGTTGACCGCGAGCAGGAGTGCCCCAAGCGCGACGGCCAGGGCTGCGTGCAGCGCTGTTGCACGAGGCGAGTTACGCAACTGAAAACGATCGTAACCGATGTGAACCGCGAAGAGCGCGGCGCTCGCCACCCACGCTGCCAGCCGCCACTTAAAGCGCAACTGATCGGACACTACCGGATTCGCCAACACGGCGAACACCCAGCCGACGACGAAGTACCCAACGCCGACGAGAATCACCGCACGCAGCCACGGACTGCGACCAGATGCATCGACCTGTCCATTAGGATTCCCATAGTGTGCCCGGTTCGACCTCATGTCCGATCACTTGCTGCAAAAGATGCGTCTTCCTAACATTACCAGATCTCAACTATTACCTACTTGGTGTAATCAAAACCTTAACCCAATAATAGCCGACATTATCATCGTAGAATTTGTTCGGGTATGCGGCATCTTCGTCATCCCAGACATCGTTTACGTTAAACCATAATTCACCATCTCTCTGAGAATGAAATTCCTCACCTTTATAGTTTTTCCCTATGAGGAAGGCTTCTTGTCTTTCTGGTGGCTTATCGATCTTATCCGTAACTGCACCGATCAGTGCGCCCAAGGGTGCTGTCGGAATTATCCTTTTTGTAATTCGCGCCGCAAAAGCGTTTTGATAAACCTTGATCTCTTCATTGCCGTTAGGACCGGTCCAGGGGCGGAGTAGTTTTAACTGCTCTTGCTCTTCTTTACTGAGGTCTGTTGAAAAATAATGTTCCGGAACTGATTTTGGATCAGTTGATTGACGGTCAAGCTGTCTTGCCAAAGTAATTCTGTCCTCGACTTCGTGCCGCTTCGTTGCTTTCTGCATCACGCCCCATAAATCAACGTTAACAGCACCTTCAGCTATGAATCTCACCCGCTCCCCCCTGGCTAGTTCTATTCCTGATCTCTGCCATCCCTGGGGAGGTACGATCACAATGTACTCTCTGCTTTTGTCTGTTACAGACTCTAAGAGAATGTGAGCACCGCTGGATGAGATGTTAAGTTCTCTTATATCTTTGGTGTTGATGCCCAATATGCTGGGGAGTAACGACCCAATGAGCACAAGAATGAGGCATAAGGAAAAGAACAGTCCTACGAAGGACAAAAATTTTCGTCTTTCACTTAGAATGCCGTCAAAAACATCGGCGAGTGTTTTGTCTGCCATTGTTACATCTACTTTCTTGGTTAACTTAAATTGCAGAGGATGAAAAGGCCCACCCGCTACGGCAGGTCGTTCTGACTGCACACTGCCCACTGCCCACTGCTTTCGATATTCTGCAATTGATCGGAGGACGATGCGGGTTCCTCGCTGGCCCGCATGGTCCTCCGGTCAGTCACGATCACTGCTAACGAGGGTTAGGGCTTGGGCGTGCCGCCGGCGCCGGTACCGCCGCTGCCTGTGCCACCGTCACGGTCGCCTTTGGGCGTGCGTTTCTTGCGTTCGCTCGTACGGGTGCCGCCCAGCGCTTCATACTCGCTGCTGTCTGGACCAAACTGCGCTTCGCCGGCGGCGAGAAAGCGGCGGTTCAAGTCGGCGAGCGCGCCCTCGTCGGCTTCTATTCCGTTTAGCTCGGCATCCGCTTCCGAGAGCATTTGGTTATAGCCGCCAATGCGAGTTTCAAGCGCGTCGGTTTTTTGCTTGAGAATCGCCTTGGTCAGGAGGGGACCGAAATTGGGTTCGTCATTGATGGAGTTGAGGCCGGCGAGTCGTCGCCGGGCCGTTTCCAGGGTAGCGGACTTTCGTTTGGCTCTTGCCATTTGTGCACCTCCTCAGGGGTGAAGTTTAAGTGAAGACTAAGCGAGGCCATGCGAACGGCGGCAGTATAGACTTTTGGCGCGGGAATTCAAGCTTTTTGCGGTTTTTGCTAAGAAATTGGACGAAAGGGCGAAAGAAACCCTCCTGATTTCAACCGTTTAGGTCGCGGAAAAGTAGCAAAGCTCGTGGGAAAAGTAGCAAAGCTCACGGGAGAAATAGCAAAGCTCGCGGGAGAAATGGCAAAGCTCACGGGAAAAGTAGCAAACGTCGCGGGAGAAATAGCAAAGCTCACGGGAAAAGTAGCAAAGCTCACGGGAGAAATAGCAAAGCTCATGGGAAAAGTAGCAAAGCTCGCGGGAGAAATAGCAAAGCTCACGGGAAAAGCAGCAAACGTCGCGGGAGAAATAGCAAAGCTCACGGGAAAAGTAGCAGAGCTCGTGAAGAAACTGGCTTAGGTCACGAATAGAGGCGCAGCCTACACAAAAGGCTTGTTCCCCAGTCCGCGAAGCGGACGACTGATAGCAGCCCAGCGATTAATCGCTGGGGACAATCCGTTTCCCGAGATAGTCCGTGAAACGGACGGCTGAAAAAGGTGATGTTGGCAGCTACCCTCAGCCGTCCGCTTCGCGGACTAGATTCCTGCGCCGCCGTCCCCACAGTGAATGCTGGGCTACTATCATTCGTCCGCTGTGCGAACTGGGAAATAACTTCTTGCACAAAGCAGCCTATCGTCGGTTTTGTTTGGAACATGGGTTATCTAATTTTGCGTCTGAACGGAATTATTGACTTCGAAAATACGACGAGCATATCGTCCTCCTGTTTGAAGTATTGCTCAGACCGGATAAGAAGCATCATCGCAGTCGGCTAAACCCAAACGAGCCGATTCGTTCAGCAGCGACGGAGATCACCCAGTTTCCCAGTAACCTGTCACTAAAAGGAGAAACCTCATGAGTCCTCGACAAGGAAACGCATCGCTTGCCAAAAGGTTAGTGCTGCTAATCATCTTCGGCGCAGCTTCAATCTTCCTAATCAAAAGCATCTACGTTTTGGGCTCGGCTCAGTCGCAAGGATCGAGCACGATAATTAATGGCAAACGGATCGCTGATAAGGAACCGCTCTCGGAAAGAACATCCTTTACCGAGAACGGTCCCACCGGCCGCTGGTCGGGATCTTTTATCCCAGACTTGACCCGCAACTCTTCCACATCGCCAGTTGTTGTGATTGGTAATACTACCTTGATGGGAAATAAGCAATTAAGAAATCTACAGCTTACGGACGTAACCTTGAAAAACCATTCGTCAAAGAGGGTCCTTGCTGTTCAACTTAAGTGGTTCGTTACAACGAAAGGCGATCCCGCTCTAACTCTCCCGCCACCAGGTTATACCGGATTCTTTGAGGCTAACATACCGTCCGGAGAAACGCAGACGGTCGAATGTCCTCTGGTCAAATTCTCACAAGCGACTAAGCACCTTGTCAAAAACGGCACGTTGGACGGAGATTTCTTTGTCCAAGTTAAAGTATACAAGTGGAGTTCGACGACGGATCGAGTTGGAACGATGATTGGGGTGGAAACCTGGGGAGCGAGGCGAGCGTTGGCAAGGACCAATGAACCAAAATTGCTAGAACATCATGTGGCATCCCCATTGCCAACCACCTGCGGCCATTCGCTCTGTAGCTATAATACTCCCGACTCACATCCTATCTGCGAGAGTTATCCCTAATATCAAGTCACCTGCGTGATAGGACCTCCTTGTAATGGACAATATTGTAACTGCACTCACCAAGAGTGCGCACAGCCATCTCCGACCGCAACCCCCACACCAACCCCGGTACCTTGTCCGCAAACACTTCCAGAAAACTGTGCTAGTGGTATTCCGGTGGATACGTGTACCTGAAATAACCCACCCGGTGTCGAGGATGGCTGCGAACCTCTTTATCACCGCGATGGAGTTTGCTGCGTTCCCGATACCTGCGAATCAGTCCTGGGCACTTATGAGTATCAGGAACGGTTCAGTAACTGTCTCAGTCTTGGAGGCGCGTTTTGGTATGGTTATCCGGAATGTCGATGCTCCGATCCATCGCCGATAGTGATAGACGTGTTAGGAAATGGCTTCAGCCTGACGAGCCGAACCGGGGGTGTAAGGTTCGACATCAACAACGACGGTAAACGTGATCGGCTTCCGTGGACCACTGGAGGGTCGGACGATGCCTGGCTGGTCCTTGATCGCAACGGTAACGGCGCGATTGACAACGGCGGAGAGTTGTTCGGAAACTTTACGTCGCAGCCGGTACCGCCGGCAGGGGAAGAAAGGAACGGCTTTCTCGCTCTGGCTGAGTATGACGAACCACAGCACGGAGGTAATGGCGACGGCTTGATAAAACAAACAGACTTTGTCTTCTCTTCGTTGCGTCTGTGGCAGGATACAAATCACAACGGCATCTCTGAACCAGGCGAGTTAAAGACTCTGCCCCAACTTGGTCTCAAGACCTTGCACCTTGACTATAAGAAATCCAGACGAACTGATCAGTATGGAAATCAGTTTCGCTACCGCGCCAAGGTGAAGGACACTCACGATGCTCAACTTGGCCGCTGTATTTCTTGTCGGCTCACCTTAGAAACAAGAAAGAAATACAAAAGGTGTCTCAGCCACACTTGCAGAACCGAGCGCGATAGCGCCGGATGCCAGCGTCAACATGAGTGATAATGAATTGTTGCTGAAGACCCTTTGCTTCCGACTAAGACACGCAATCAATTCGCTGCTGCCGCGCCGGCGCCACAGCATAAGGGCTCAGTTTGACGCTAACATCCGGCGCTACCGCGCTCGCTTCTGTAAACGCTCGACCTCGTCTATCTCTGGTCAGTGAACGCGGTCATAGTTGATGGTCGAGTTTAGTAAATATCGCCTACTGATCTTAGCCGCGCGATGTTGAGTTACCGCCACGTTAACCCCTTAAACTTACAAGCGTTTACCTCACTCAAACGTGCATTCTGAAACAAAAAAGTTATAGACCGACCCTCTGTTTTCTGTTACATTGCGGCACTAAGCGTCCCATCCAGAATCTTTCCACTACTCGAGCCAGGGATGTGTATAACTACGCTTTTGCATCAAGAATCATGAACATTCGAGCTTATCCGCAGGTAAGTCAGGAGACCGCGAATTGACCACGGCAATTGAGCAGACGCTTGAAACCTATGGGATTGAAAACTGGGGCGCTGGATACTTTGATGTAAACCGCAAGGGTAACCTGATCGTTCGTCCTGCCGAAGGCGACGCCCGCTCCGCGGATCTAAAAGAGATCATGGACGATTTGGCCCGGCGAGGAATTGGCGCGCCGGTCCTCCTGCGCTTCCCCCAACTAGTCGCCGCCCAGGTGCGTAAACTTCAACGCGCGTTCAGCCGGTCCATCCGAGAATTTGAATACCAGGGCACGCACATGTGCGTCTATCCGATGAAGGTTAATCAGCAAAGGTCGGTGGTGGAGGAGTACCTGCGCGAAGGCTCGCGCTACGATTTCGGTCTTGAAGCCGGCTCCAAGGCGGAACTCTATGCCGCCCTGGCGCTGGAACAAACAGCCGACAGCCTGCTGGTGCTTAACGGTTTCAAGGACGAGGAATTTATCGAACTTGCCTTCGCCGGCGCCCGCTGCGGCAAGCGCGTCGTGATCGTGATCGAAAAACTCAGCGAACTGGACCACGTGCTGAATATAATTGAGCGCAAAGAGAGCGGTAACATCCCAATTCTGGGCATGCGGGTAAAACTTTATTCGAAGGGCTCCGGTCGCTGGGAGAAGTCGGGCGGTGAAGCAGCTAAGTTTGGATTGACTACGACCGAGATGCTGGAAGTAATTCGTCGTCTCGAACAAGCCGATCGCATCGACATGCTGAGGCTGCTCCACTTCCACATTGGTTCGCAGCTTACCGACATCAAGCGAATCAAGAATGCGATGAAGGAAGCGGCGCGCGTTTACGCGAAGGTCTACCAGATGAAAGTGCCGATAGATCTTCTCGATGTAGGCGGCGGCATGGCGGTGGACTACGACGGTTCCAAGACTGCGTTTGACTCATCTGCCAACTACACGGCGCAGGAATTCGCCAATGACGTTATCTACACAATCAAGCAGGTCTGCGATGACGAAAACGTGCCGCATCCGACGATCATTCAAGAATCGGGGCGCTTCTTGTCCGCCTATCACGCCTTAATCATCACGAACGTACAGGATGAAATTGAAACGGTCGTAGAAGACATCACGCCAATAGAGATCGACGACGACGATCCGCAGGTGGTGACCGAACTCGGAGAACTTAGAGAGTCGATCAACGTAAAGAACTATCGCGAGTATTACCACGATGCCCTCGAGCATCGTGAAGAGTTGTTCACACTTTTTAACCTCGGTCTGGTCTCTCTCGAAGATCGCGCGAAGGGTGAAGTGCTTTTCTGGGATGTTTGCGAACGGGCGGACAAGCATGCCCAGCAAGCCAAATACGTTTCCGAAGAGTTTGACGATCTTCGCCGCTTGTTGTGCGCCAAGTATTTGACGAATTTCTCAGTCTTTCGTTCGGTTCCGGACCACTGGGCGCTCGATCAGCTCTTTCCGATCGTGCCGATTCATTACCTGAACAAAGCCCCGACCGAATACGCCACGCTCTGCGACATCACCTGTGATTCGGATGGAGTGGTAGACAAGTTTGTGGATCTCCACGACGTCAAGCAAGTACTCGAGCTTCATGCGCTGGTCCCTGGTGAAACATATTATCTGGCGTTCTTGCTCGTCGGCGCTTACCAGGAAGTGATGGGAAACAACCACAATCTTTTCGGCACGCCGCACGAAGCGCACATTTACATTGACGACGAAGGCTATCTTATTAAGAAGGTCATTCGCGGTACGACTGTCGGCGAAGCAACCGAGCGCGCGCGTTATGAGAAGAGCCTGCTTCACGATGGCTTTCGCCGTTTGATAAATCAACGCGTCAAGGAAGGCGAACTAAGCGAGGCTGAGGGGGCTGATCTGGCCCAGTTCTATGAGTCGCGTTACGACGCGTATACATATCTTTCAGTTAACGGCGCGAAGACACGCTCGAGGCGGCGTACCGATTATTAACTACCACTCGACGCTAGCTTGCTAAGGCGTCGAAATCCCTCAGGGAGTGTTACTTTTTTGCTGGTTCCGACGATCCGCAATCATTTTTTTGACGTTCACAATTTGAGAGGTTAACAAGCGCTATGGTTACCCAGCGAAAACCCAAAGCATCGAAGTATCTGACGACGCCAACTCGGCCCGTGCAGGTGGATCGCGACCGATCGGTTGCCGGTCTGCTCGAGAAAATGGAAGGCGCAGGCTTTGGCGGCCGTCAATTGGCGGAAGCTCACCGCATCTGGCTCGACATGCTCGGCGATAACACCACGATTATCGTGGCCGGCTCGGGCGCGCTGATACCGGCAGGGATGCGCCGGTTGCTCGCGTACGTCATCAAGAACCGCTTCGTTGACGTGCTCGTGCTTTCCGGTTCACTTCTCTTTCATGATTTGCACGAAACCCTGGGACGGTATCATTTCCAGGCCCACCCGAACATGACGGACGCGGAACTCGATGCGTCGCAAATCAGCCGCATGTGGGACTTGCTCGCCAGTGATGAAGAATATCGAGAGGCAAATGAGTGGGTCGGCGGCTTTACCAACCAATTGGACCAATCACGTCCTTATTCGACTCGCGAATACATTCATCTGCTGGGCCGTGAATTGGCTGAGATAGCTACGGAAGACGGCGTGCTTACTTCGGCATACAAAGCGCGAGTGCCGATCTTTTGCCCGGCAATTGCCGACAGCGGCATTGCGGTAGGGATTGCTGCCGCGCGTTTTGAAAAGAAGAACAACTTCTTGTTTGATATGGTCCAGGACGTGCTCGATATGGCAAACCTCACCGCGCGTGCGCGTCTAACCGGCATAATAAATCTGGGCGGTGGAACGCCGAAAAGTTTTGTGCAGCAAACGGAAGTGTCTTCGTTCATCCTGAAGAACCACCACCAGGGTCATAAGTACGCCATTCAGATCTCGACGGATGCGCCACATCCCGGCGGCCGCTCAAACGCAGTTTCATTTGACGAGGGGTTGATCTACGGAAAGCTTGCTCGCGGCGCGCACAGCGCGTACGTGAATTGCGACGCCACCATCGCCTTGCCAATTCTTATTACTGCCTTATCGCAAACCGCGGCTAAATATCTCAAGGGCCGGAAGCGGCCAAACTTTACCTTCGGACGTGAATTGACGGTGGACGTGCCGTAGCTGCTCGCTAATGGGTGTTACTCACGATCGTTAGCCTCGCGGTGAACGATTTTACTTGCGTCGCGCGGCAATTGCGACGAAACCCAAACCGACAATCAGCAACGGCAGCGAAAGCCACATCAGACCCAGGTTCGCTACCCGCTTCAGATTTAGGACTGCTACCACCGCCGCTACTACAAGAAATAGGAATCCAATTACTCGCAGAGTTTTAGCTGACAAGTTTCTACCTCCGCTATCTTTCCATATCGCCTGGTTTTTCTGCCACTGACCTCGGCCAGTAAAATTCATAGAGCCAAAACAAGACGACCGCGTAAAGCGCCGCGGGAATCCCAAACGCCAGGGTGACTGGGATTCGCTGCCGTAGCAGATTGGGGAGATCCCATAGCGCTAACGAACCCAATAGAACAAGCCACGCAGACCACCAAACATGCTTCCAGAAGCTTCTACTAAACTTTGTCCGCTCCCAATAGCTTGCGATCAGAGCAACAAATGTAGCCAGGGCAAGGGCTCTCGGCCATGGCAAGAATTCCTTAGGAACGAAGAAATTCTGATCAGTAAGGACGAGCTCTACGATGAGGACAATCACACCTAACAGCCACCCGACCGGAGAGATACGTGGTGGCGTTTCATCGGTTGGAGTTGGCAATATGCCTCTGCGCTCCATTTCATCATAAGCAAGCGTAATCTCCTCCTTTCCGTGGTTGACAATATCCTCGTTCACCATTTTGAACAGATCCTCATTCGAGAGCTGCGATATGCTGACTTTTAGTTGTGGCAGGTCATTCATTAAAGTTCGGAGACCGATGTAGTCTACTGGGGACTGCGGCCCAGATACTGAAAGGCTGAAGACGCGTTGCCATTCATCGTGGTCACAGAAAGACTTTCAAACTCCAATTGCTCGAATGGTCTCATCATTTTCTCAATCCATTCTCGTTGGTGATGTCGCACCACGACGCCTTCCGGAAGTTCAAATACTCCGTAGCATTTGAATCGCTCAGCATCCCGCTCATAACGCTCGCGATTGCGCTCATCGTTGTTAATTAGCAGATCACTTACGTAAAGCATTCCGCCGGGGTGCAGCACGCGTTGGACTTCAGACACGAGCAGTCTCTGCTGGTCATCGTTTGGGATGCAGGTGAGCACCGCGAACAGCAACACGAGGTCAAAGCAATCGTTCTTGAAAGGTAAACCGTGGCCATCGTTACGAACAAGCCATGAGCCCGGCGCTTGTCCGCGAGCCCGCGCGAGCATCTGCTCAGAAAAATCCACCCCGACGAGATTTGTAAAACTCGCTTGCGAGAGATCGGCGAGCGTGCGTCCATAGCCGCAACCGTAATCAAGTATGCGGGCCTGCTTGCTTGAATATTTCCGGAGCCAATCCAGGCGCAGCGGATGCGAGAAGCGCTTCTCATGAGCGACCCGATCCCAGTACCTAATCTGCGAGACGGTATTCTGCATCTGCGGCTCTGAGCAGTGAACGCATCGTCATTTGGAGGAGTCACTACAAATCGCCAGGTTTGAGACCCGTGTGTTTGGCAATGCGCTTCAGCATCTTCGGTCCAATTTCGTCTTTATCGTGAAAGGCGAATACCACGTCAGACCAGCCGGATCGGGAGAGAATTTTGTGGGAACTGGATTCGCGCTTGATACTCCAACCGATGCGGAGAAGCGCAGCGAGTACGCGTTTTGCTTTAGCTGAGGACCACTGGCTCATGCCGCAGCAAAGGAGATGTTAAGGAATTCGCGAGCTTCTTCTCCGTGCTCCAGCCGGTCTGCCAATACGCGCAAAGCCAAAGCCTGAGCTTTGGCAATAGCTTCCTCCGACGATTGCCCGTAAGCCAGCACGCCCGGCAGTTCGGGCACTTCGGCAAGCCAGCGACCATCATCCTCTCGCTCAAACTCAACTGTAAAGGTCATCCTTGATTACCTCAAGGGAATCCTACCATGGGAATACCCGCACTAATAGCTCACGATGATCTTCGAACGTTGGGCTTCATCATCAGATGAGAGGTCAGTTTCTCCAGCGGCTCCGACGTCTTTTTCCCTTCCATGGTTTCAAGTGTTCGCCTACAACCCGTTGACGAATATTAATTTCGCCTCATCATTCGATCTTAGGTAAAACCTACGCCTCCCATTAATACGATTGCGATCACAACTCTACGTCAACCACTGCAATACTTCCTCTTCGCCGGTGCTGCGCTCGCCGCCGACGATGTGAATGAAATACTCTTCGAGAGAGATCGGACCCGTGTGTGAACTGCCGCGGTCTTGTCCGTCTTCGAGTTGGATTCCTTTGCGCAGTTCATCAAGTGAACCGGCGGCGAGCAGCTTGCCCCGCGCGATGATTGCGATGTCGCTGCAAAGCCTTTCGACAATCTCGAGCACATGGGATGTCAAGAAAACTGTCAGACCACGCGCAGTGAGCCGGGAGAGCAAATCCTTGAGCGTGCGGGAGGCGATGGCGTCGATGCCTTCAAACGGTTCATCGAGAAAGAGCATCTCCGGGCGATGAATTAAGGCGCAGGCGAGGGAGAGTTTCTTCTTCATACCGTGTGAGTATTCAACGATTAACTTCCTGGGCTCGTCGCGCAGTTCCATCAAATCGAGCAACTCCGGAGCGCGCTCGGCAATCTCCACTTTCTGCAGACCGTACATTCTTCCGGTGAAGGCAAGCATCTCCGCGCCGGTCAGTCTTTCAAAAAGATTTAGATCTTCAGGGACGACGCCGATGCGTCTTTTCACCTCGAGCGGCGCCGCAGAAAGATCGCGGCCGAGCACATGAATTCGTCCGCTCGTAGGTGCGAGCAGGCCAGTCAGCATTTTGATCGTGGTGGATTTGCCGGCGCCGTTGGGCCCGAGAAAACCAAAGAAGCTGCCGCGCCGAACGCTGAGATTGAGGTTGTCGACGGCTACGAAATCGTGGAAGCGGCGTACGAGATCAACAGTCTCAACGGCGATTGTGGCGTTATTGGTTTGTAACTCGAGCATTCATAGGTTTTGTACGCGGGTGTGGAGCGGCGCGTCAAGCGCTTGCGACCGGGCAGGCGCCCGCGCGCGTTAGCAAGGGCTCAGTCTCGGTTACGTTAGCTCAAGAGAGCCCTTCCGTATGGGCGAGCCTTCGCTTATAAGCAAGAGGGCTGAGTGCCGTTTCTGGAACAGAGCCCTTCCTTATGGTCGGGCTTCAGCTTGGAAGGAAAACGCAATTCGATCGGCGAAAACAAAGCTGATGAGCGAACAAGCTACAACGGTCACCACATTAGCTCCGACGACCGGCAGACCGAAGCGTCCAACAAGGATACTCATCAAAATCAAATTCCCGGCAATTGAAACCAGACCAGTCGTAAGGTTGAAAGTCGCGAGTCGGCGTAGAGTTTGCCTCGTTGTTGTCGCGGGCCGGTCACTCCAGGTCCAACGTTGATGCCAGGCAAAGTTGTTCAGTACAGCCAGTTCCACTGCCACCGCGGTCGCTGCGAGATAGCTGATGGAGTAGGCGGTGTGCGTAAGAACAAAAAGGGCGGCAGACTGAAGTGCGAAGCCTACGACACCAACCACATTGAACTTTAGCCAGCGGTTCATAGAACAGAGATCAGAGGTCAGAAATCAGAAGTCAGAG
>DASYMB010000208.1:0-18583 GCA_036009285.1 Pyrinomonadaceae bacterium
CCATGCCTTTAGTAGCCGGTGGTCGGCATTCTATCGCTACGAAAACGACAAGATTCCAACCCTGGATGCGAATTCGTTGTTTTCTAGTGGCGGCAGCTTACCCGGTGTATCAACCACCGAAACAGATTCGCCCGGAAAAGCGCACACCTTTCAAACCACTTTCACGATTAGTCCAAGGGCCATCATCGAAGCTCGCTATGCCCATTCGTATGGCGCGATTCTAAGCCGGAACGTCGGTCTCTTAGCCTTAGTGAATTCATCCAATCCAGTGAAGTTGCCGTTTACAAATACGCGTGATCGTATTACCTCTATTGGCGCTGGAGCTGCCGGTAACGGCTTCGGAGGGTTAACGAGCTTTGGTCCCTATGACAACTTCTCGAACAAGAACCTATTTGGCAGCAATCTTACGGTCATCAACGGCAATCACACTTTAAAGTTTGGGGGTGCCTACTCTAAATACCGGAAGAATGAGAATGCTTTGATCGGCGACACCACCGGCGGCAATCAGGGCATATTTACTAGTTTTGGTAGCACTCTACCGGCTGGTACAGTTCTCCCGGCTGGAATGTCGACAGCTACTTCCCAAAACCTGGCGCGTTGGGCTAATTTCCTGGTTGGAAACGTCACCACCTTTGTGCAGGGCCGGTTTGATTACACGGCAAACCTGATACAGGCCAACACCGAGGCTTACGCTCAGGATGAATGGCGCTTCAGACGTAATCTGACTCTCTACTACGGCGTGCGATATTCGCGCTTCGGTCAGCCAAATGACAGAAACGGTCGTTTATCAAATTTCGATCCGGCGCGCTATTCCGCGGCCGTCGCTCCTCAGGTAACCGGAGCGGGCAACCGCGTTGCCGGCACTGGTAACTTCTGCAACGGCATGTTCGTGAATTCGCAGAACATCAAAACTGCCGTGAACTGCACGCCTGGCACCTCTCCTTTTGGAGATGAAATTGCTAAAACACCCAATCGTGACTTCGCTCCCCGCGTGGGACTAGCCTGGGATCCATTCGGCAAAGGCCGCACTTCGGTTCGCGCTGGTTACGGCATCTACCACGAGCAGTTTTTGGTGGGCTTCGCGGAACAAATCATAGGCGTAAATCCTCCGTATCAGGAAAACTTTACTATTCCGAATACGCGGCTGGATAATCCGGCGGGTGGTACGGTAAATCCACCTTCAGCGGCAGCCTCAACCATTCGCGGAATGGACACGGATTGGAAAACGCCCTACATGCAACACTGGTCCCTGGACGTGCAGCACCAGTTGAACAGCACTATGATCTTTTCGATCGGCTACTATGGATCTAAAGGAACTCACCTGGTCGGAGTTACGGAGCTTAATGATCTTCCTCCCGGCCGGGCCCTCAATTCAATGTGCGCTCCGGGAGACAATACGACCACGACTCCGGGCGTGACCCTGGTGCGATGCCAGACGCCCGGTTACGCTTTTCGCAACAGTGCGACCACGGCTGCTCAGGGAAACACGAATGTGGTTGGAGCTACACTGTTCACCGACAATGCTATTCTCGATCAACTTCGTCCTTATCGCGGTTATCGTTCCATCACTATGCTGCAGCCGCGCTACAACTCGAACTATCACAGTCTGCAGGTCTACACGCAGAAGCGGTTCTCCGGTGCTTCGCAGGTAAGCGCCTCTTACACGTGGTCTAAGAATCTTACCGATAGTCAAAACGATCGCTCCAACGCTCCGCAAAATACCTTTGATATCCCTAGTGAATACAGCCGCGCAACGCTAGACCGGCGCCATGTATTTACAATGAACTACATCTACGAGCTGCCTTTCTTTAGAACCCAAAAGGGTTTCACCGGAAAGCTTTTGGGCGGCTGGCAGGCGAACGGAATCATCACTTACAACACCGGCTTGCCTTTCACGATTACGACTTCAAGCTATGACGCGGCAGGTTTGGGTAACAATCCAGCGGCAATCGCCGGCAATAGACCAAATATCCTCTGTGACCCGAATTCAAGCGCACCCCATACTCTGCAGGAATGGTTTAGAAAAGCTTGTTTTCAGACAAATCCGCCCACGACGCCGTTCGTTCCAGTGCCAAATATACCCGGAACTGCTGGTCGCGGAGTTGTACAGGGACCGCCGACTGCTCGCGTCGATTTCACCATGACGAAAAACATCCGCTTCAGTGAAACGACGCGCTTGCAACTTCGTGGCGAGGCCTTCAATATTTTTAACCATACTAACTTCCGCACCATCGGCACCAACGTTACTCTGTCAACTTACGGTACTGTTACGGCGGTGCGTGATCCCCGCACCATTCAACTCGGCGCCAAGCTTATTTTTTAACGCCTGGCCGAAAATGTCCTGGGGTTTTAATCGAGATGCCCGCGGCGCTTGCAAGTGCGTCGCGGGCATCCAATTTAGAAAGCCCCCACTGAAACTGGTGGGGCCGGTGCTACAATGCTTGCGCCGGCGAGACCGAGACTTTAGTCGAATCGATCTATGGAAGGAGGATCTGATGTGACTAATGAAGAGATGCAGAAGGCTATGGAATTCATTGTTAACCAGCAAGCGCAAGCCTTCGTGATGATTGAGGCGCTTTCGGAAGCACAAAAGCAGGATCAACAGGCTGACGATGTACGGTGGAAGCATAGCGATGAAAGATGGGAGCGGACCGAGGAAGGAATTCGCGGCCTGCTCTCAATCGCCGAGATACATGACCGCGATATCAACACCGTGGGCCAACAAATTGGTTCACTGAGCCAGCAGATTCGTTCTCTGAGCCAGCAGATTAGTTCTCTGACCCATGAGATTAGTAATCTTGGCGAAACCACTCGTGCTACGGATGAGCGTCTGAATGTGCTTATCAAAGTTGTGGAGCGGCGAATAGCGACGACCGCAATGGCAACCCTTGAGCGCATCTAACTCAGCTACAACCGTGCTGCGGAATGCCCGCCTGGTTCTGCCGGACCGAACTGCCGAGCACGCCAGCCTGTTGGTTCAAAACGATCGCATTGCCCGGCTCTTGGAGTCTACATCGGATCCGTTACCAACCTCGGACTCAACAATCGATCTCGACGGCCTCACGCTTTTTCCGGGTTTCATTGATGTTCATATTCATGGCGCGATGGGCGTTGACACGATGGACGCCGAAGCTACCGATCTTGAACACGTCTCGCAGTTTCTCGCTACCCGAGGGGTGACCGGCTGGTTGCCTACGCTCGTGCCGGCCGCGCCTGCTAACTACGCCCGCTCAACAAGAGCGATAACCCAGGCCATGAAAGACGAAGAGCATTCGGAACAACCGCGCGGGGCGCGAATTCTCGGGGTCCACTACGAAGGACCGTTCGTAAATTCGGCGCAGTGTGGCGCACTGCACTCGCAATTCTTTCGTTCCTTTTCAAGCGCCAGCCAGTTGGATGATCTCCCTCTCATCGAGCAGCCCGCTGCGAAGCATATGATCACGGTCGCGCCGGAGATCGAAGGCGGCGTCGAGCTGGTGCGCGAGTTGGACCACCGCGGCTGGATTGTTTCCATAGGCCATACGCGCGCCGACTTTGAAGTTCTCGATAATGCGTTGGCCGCCGGCGCTCGACATATGACTCACTTCATGAACGCCATGCCGCCGCTTCATCATCGCTCGCCGGGGCCAGTAGCCTGGGGACTCCTGCGCGACGCGGTGACTTGCGACGTCATCGCCGACGGTATTCATCTCGACGTTCACATGCTGCAACTTTTACTAAAACTGAAGGGCGTCGACCGACTGATGCTGATTAGCGACGCGATCGCCGCGGCCGGCAAAGGCGATGGTGAATATGAGATTTGGGAAGAGACCATAACTGTAACAGACGGTCGCACGCGCAATCGGAGCGGCAGTATTGCAGGCTCGGTGATTACGATGCTCGAGGCAGTGGGCGTCATGAGTTCGCTAGGTGTTGCCGAGGTTGATCTCGCAAAGATCGCTGCAACCAATCCGGCGCGTTTACTGGGAATCGATCAGGACAGCGGCTCCATCGAGGAAGGGAAGCGAGCTGATCTGGTTGCGTTGGATTCGGATGGAAGAGTCGTCCTGACAATGATCGGGGGAATGATCATCTTTGATGATCGAAAAAAGGATGACTGAGTGATGTCAGAACCGCCTGCGGTAGCGGGCGGGCCGACCAAACGTAACTCCGTCCTGACAAGACTGGCCCGCCCGCTACCGCAGGCGGGCCGACCAAACGTAACTCCGTTCTGACAAGACTGGCCCGCCCGCTACCGCAGGCTGTTCTGACATCACTCATCAGGTTGTTTTATATTTTTCTGCCCGAGCGTACGCCTGGTCCAGCAGTTCCACCGGATGACAAGTTACTAAATCCATTCCCGCGAGAATAGCCCCCGCTCCTATCTGCATCTGGCACCCGGGATTTCCTGTCGCTAAAATTTTCGCCCCCGTAGCTCGAATGTTTGCCAGTTTCTCTGCCAACACTTGCGACGACAAGTCCGGCTCCAGCAAATTGTAGATACCTGCCCCACCACAACATCTCTCAGAGCCCTCGAGTCGAGTGAATGCCAACTCGGAAATTGCATCGACGATCTTCAGTGGAGCTTCACCGGCACGCTGGCCATAAAGCAAGTGACACGATGCATCGTACGTCACCGGCCGCTTGGTAGCGTCTACGGCGCTCTTTATTTTGACAGTTTCCAATTGCTGACTGATGTCCCGCACGCGGGCGCTGAATCTGCGCGCTTGTTCGGCAAACAATTCATCCTCGCCGAGCAGGTGTGCGTAGGAAGCCAGCATCGCGCCACAACCGCCGGCGTTCGTGATTACGGGGGCGCTTTGATCCGGCTCACCCGCACTGAAGGCAGCGATGTTTCGGCGCGCGAGCGTGCGCGCCCCTTCAAGATCGCCGGCGTGCGCATGTAGAGCTCCGCAACAAACTTGTGGCGCTGGAGTCTCCACTGTAAAACCATTGACCGCGAGCACGCGCGTGGTCGCTTCGTTTATCCGCGAAAACAATCCGGCGCCTACACACCCGGTAAAGATCATTGCGTTGTTGCTGGGCGAGGTTGGAGACGAGGTTAACGCCCAGCGTTGTCTCTGGTTCGCAGTTTTGAGCTTTGACGCGGAACTCTCGAGCAATGCCAGGGCGAATTCAAAGCGTCTGGAAAACAGTCTCGCTACTCCGGATTTCCGCAGCGCTCGCGCCAAACCACTGTCGCGAACCAGCCGAGCGATAGTGAAAACGAATCTCAATCGCGCGGGATGCAGCCAGACGTGCCCCAGCGCCAAACTGAGTAATCCATAACTGAAGCCGCGCTTCGGACCGGATACGAACAACTCTCCGCGCGCCGCTTCCAAAAGTTGCCCATACTCGACACCCGCCGGGCACACCTGTTCGCACGCTCGACAACCCAGGCAGCGATCGATATGCCGCTCGAAGGCGGGCGAGTCGCTTGCCAGCCGTCCTTCACCGACCGCGCGCATCAGGTAGAGTCGGCCGCGTGGTCCATCGTTTTCGTCCGCAGTGATTACGTAGGTAGGGCAAGCTTCGAGACACAGCCCGCAATGAATGCAGGCGAGAAGTTTGTCTTCTTCATGCGCGAGAGTAGAAGTGAGTTGAGATGAAAGCAACGGAATGACTAAGCGGCCGGCGCGACTTGCTCCGTATTTTGAACTACAACTTTAGGATTGGGATTCGGCTCGGGTATGGGGAGGTGCTGGTCCTTAAGTAGAGCCACATGCTCATCCATTCCCCATCTCGCTTTATAAAGGCAGTCCTCAACGGAATGTCCAACTCCAGTAAATCCTTGCAACTCCGGGGAGAAAAATCCAAAGAAATTCGGATCATCTGTAGCCTCAATACCGAGTGAGTACTTGAGATCGATCATCTCGACTGTTCCTTTTTCTTGATCCCAGCGGCTTTCAGAATAGCATGACAGGTGCCGGTAGGAACTTCCTTAGCCCCATGATAATCAACTCGAACCAGCTTGTCATGGCCGGGCTTTGACTATACTGGATGGATCCTTTCTTTAAGCAAAGCGAAACCATTTCGCTCCAGTATTCTAACTAATTCACTGAATCTCATTGGTTATCTAGCTCGGTGGCTTCGATATGTTCTTGATTAACTTCGCCACTTTGCTGCGTGGAATGAAGCGCTCGGCGAAGGCGGCGAATTTATTTATCGCACCCGGAATCACCAGCCCACCGCCCCGATCTAACATCCGCAATGCTTCATTGACCACAACTTCATGTGCCTGTTCGCCGCCCGGAAACCTCTTTCGTTCGCTTCCACTCGCGACATCTTCCGGCGCCACGCGAAGCCGTCCCGGGCAAACGGTTACCACGCTCACGCCGTGGCGAACCATCTCCGCTTCGAGTGCCAGTGAGAACGTCGTCAGGAATGCTTTCGTGGCTGAATAGACTGAGGCAAAGGGGATTGGTTGAAACCCGGCCATCGAAGAGACCGTGATGATGCCGCCCTGCTTCCGTTCGATCATGGCCGGCAGCAGCCGATGGGTGAGTTCGACCACAGTAGCATTCTGCAAGTTGATCGCCTGCAACTGTCGCTCGAGCGAAAGCTGCAGGAACCTTCCCTGATCGCCGAAGCCGGCATTATTCACCAGCAGATCGATCTCGAGTCCACGGCGTGTTAGATCGTCTGCGAGGTGCTGCCCGGCGCCGGGCTGTGAAAGGTCCAGGGAAATATTTTCCACCTGAATGCCTTGAAGCGCTCGAAGTTCATGGGCCAACGCTTCCAGCTTTTCTCCGGAGCGCGCCACCAGCACGAGGTTTTGTTTACGCGCCGCGAGCGTGCGCGCGAAGCTTCGACCCAGGCCGCGCGAAGCCCCGGTGACAAGGGCATAGCCAGGCCGAGTCATGCTTCTACCTTAAGCTTGGTGAGCTTGTTCGATCTGCGGTTCGCTTTGATTTGTCGCGTACGACTTTTTCCCGCCGTAGAGTCGCTGGCGCACGTTTTGAGGGAAGCGAGTCATGAAAATGAAATCAAGGATCCCGCTGCTGGTGCCGAAGCCTCTGGTCATGCCCTGGGAGGTGTGATGATAGAGGTGATGTTTCTTCATGTACCGGAAGTAGGGATCGCGAAAATTATAGAAGTGTGTAGCGTGATGAATCCACTCTTCGGCGATATAGGATTGGAACGCGAACGCCACCACAATGGAAGCAGTGAACGGTGGGAATAGCAGAATACTCAGTGGCACTACGAAGAAGAAGAGCGGCAAGAGATCGCGTACGCGCCCGCTCATGTGATCGCCGTCAAACGGTTTTTCGTGATGCCCGAAATGCAAGGGGTCGAAATACTTGTTTGCCAGGCGCGTCCAAAATCTTTTGTAGCGCCGCTGGGAAACTTTCCAATGCCGGTGCAGGATAAAGCGATGAGAGAAGTACTCTGTTGCCATCCAAAGCATTATGCCGAACGGCACAAACGCGAGGGCCCGCAGAAAATGGTGTGAGCGAATCCCGAGCAGCAGCAGAATTATCGTGTAAGACGAATAAAACGCGGTGGTGCGATATATCTTGTGCCGCGAGATGACTTCCTGCTCGCGCTTGTAGATGCGATAAGGATGCTCTTTGCCCGCTTGCCTGGATAGTGTCTGAGCAGGGGTCATTGGTACAGGGGACCTCGATCCATATGATGATTGCGTAAACCGTGGGAGATTCTGGCGAATTTGGTTTGACTAGTCAATAGCCCACGCGCTGTTCTGACTGCGGGCCGTCAGCCGGCGCCGGTCTCTTGCAAGATAAAGAGGTTTTGTTATGATTCACTTATGGACTACAGCAAGATAATTACGATCGAACCCGGCAAGCGTAGCGGTAAGCCCTGCATTCGAGGGATGCGAATTACCGTCACCGATATTCTCGAATACCTTGCCAGCGGAATGACAGAAGAAGAGATTCTGGCTGACTTCCCCGACCTTACGGCTGAAGATATTAAGGCAAGCCTGGCGTTCGCCGCCGATCGTGAGCGCAAACTTGCCACGCTTCCCGACTATGAAACTGCTATTTGACCAAAACCTTTCGCCAAGCTTATCGCGAAGACTCGCCGACATCTATCCAAAAAGCATCCATTGTCAGAGAAGTGGACTTACGAGATGCAACTGACCTGGCTATTTGGGAGTATGCCAAAGTGGAGGGGTATGCGATTGTTTCCAAAGACTCAGACTTCCAACAGCGTAGCCTGTTATATGGCGGCCCGCCGAAATTCATTTGGTTGCGGGTAGGAAATTGTCCTGTAAGCAGGATCGAAAGCATCTTGAGAACTCACTCGGCTGTCATACATACCTTCCAACTCGACGACTTCAAATCACACTTGATGCTTCCCTAAGGTTCGAAGTGGAGCGTTATAGGAACTTAGCGCCTCCTAATATCCCACGGCCAACCCATCGCTCCGGCGCGGGTCTGTGGCTCCGAGTCGTATACCGGTCTTTTCTTCAATCATGATGCCTTCAGCATCGCCGAGGTAACGTGGCGTGGCGAGTTTATGGCCCAGCGCGAGCAGGGCTTTTTGCGTGTCGCCTGATAGACCGTAAGGTTCAAACACTAACTCATCGGGCAGCCACTGATGATGAATACGTGGGAAGTCGATCGCCTGTTGAATGTTCATGCCGTAGTCAACCACGTTTGTAATCACACAGAGCGCAGTATTGATAATCGTTGGCCCACCCGGACTGCCCACGGTGAACCACAAACTGCCGTCTTGGCGCAAAACAAATGTCGGCGTCATGGCTGATAACGGTCGCTTGCGCGGCGCGACCGCGTTGCGCTCGCCCTGGATCAAGCCGTACATGTTTGGGGTGCCGGGCTTGGCGGCGAAGTCGTCCATCTCGTCGTTAAGGATTATCCCGGTACCTTTTGCGACGGCCGCAGAGCCGTACGAGTTGTTGAGGGTGTACGTATTCGCCACTGCGTTCCCTTCAGCGTCGACGACAGTGAAGTGTGTCGTCTCTTCAGATTCATAGCCAACCGGTTGTCCGGAGCTAATCTCGACGCTGGTCGAAGCTTTGTCGCTCCGGATAGTGCCGCGAAGTTTCGCGGCGTAGGACTTATCTATCAACCCGGCAACCGGCACCTTCACGAAATCTGAGTCGCCCATGAACTCGGCGCGATCGGCAAACGCGCGACGCATCGCTTCAGTAGTCAAGTGATAACGCTCCGACGAGGCTGAATCGAATTTTCCGAGGTCGTAGCCTTCGAGAATGTTGAGCATCTCAATCAGCACCGCGCCTCCCGACGAAGGTGGCGGCATGGAGATAACTTCGTAGCCTCGATATCGTCCGCGTAGTGGCTGCCGTTCTTTCGCTATGTAGCCGCGCAAGTCCGCCAGGGTCATCAGGCCATTGTGGCGCTTGATGTCGTTGACGATTAAAGTTGCAGTCTGACCTTCATAGAATTCGTTTGGGCCCGACTGCTGCAGCCGCGCAAACGTGGCGGCGAGGTCGGGTTGCCGAAACGTATCGCCTTCCTGGTAAAACTTTCCGCCATTGAGATAAATGCGTTTCGTTTCCGCATACTGCGAAAGATAATCGTTGTTTCCGCGCAAGGACCGCGCGAGGTTGTTGCTTACTGTGAAGCCGGCGGCGAGTCGTCGCGCGGGTTCGATCAGTTGGGCCCAACCAAGTTTGCCGGAACCATATTTGTTTAGCGCCAACTCCATGCCGCGCACCGTGCCGGGAACACCGGCGGCGCGATAGCCAACGAGCGAACCACCTTCGCCTTCGATCAGGTTGCCACTCTTGTCCAGATAGATGTTGCGAGTTGCCGCGGCGGGCGCCATTTCGCGATAGTCGATCGCCGTAGTCTTCCCGTTCTTAAGACGAATCATCATGAACCCGCCGCCGCCGAGATTGCCGGCAGCGGGATGCGTAACCGCGAGGGCAAACGCTACTGCGATTGCGGCATCGACTGCGTTGCCGCCGCGCTTCATGATGTCGATGCCAACCTGCGATGCGATCTCATTTGTTGAGGCAACGATGCCGTGCCTTGCGCGAACCGGTCCACGGGATGCGGCCTGAACGTCGGGAACGACTGCCTCCGAGAACAACCTCAAGCCCGGCGCTGCCATGAACGCCACAATGAGGCTGGCGACTAAGTACAGGCGAACCACCGTTTGTATTGTTTTGTTTTTCATGGTCTCTATTGTTGGAGCGCGCGCCGGGGCAGTAGCCCGCGCGTAAGCAAGGGCGCCCTTCCTGACGGTCGGGCTACTGCCCCGGTCCGCCGACCTATCCAAAGCGGTGTCGCGCTGCGCTTGCCACCGCGATCCATAGTATTCAAAAACGTCCGGGCGAGAGAATACCATCCGTATCGAGCTGCATTTTGATTCTCTTCATTAAGGCGGCGGAGGAACCGAAGTTTCCCCAGGCATTCAGGCGCGTCTTTATCGCAGCCGGCGACTGTTCAATGATTAGAGCTCCTCCAAGATTACGCGCCTGCTCACGAATCATCTCGAGCCGCCTGATGGTTTCGTTGTCATTTTCGCCTGATTCATTGTTCCGCAAACGATCCATCACGCGCACACGCCCTTCGCCCACTCCTGCCTGCCACAGCGATTCATAAGCGTGACCGGGCGGGTATTGATCTAACAACTCCAGGAACGATCCTACGTCAGCAGCGCGCAAGGCAACTCGCCACACCAGGTCCCGGGCGTATCGCAAAGGTAAGGCTGCTAAGGCACGCCATATTAGCTTATCGGCTAAGACGACGCGTGCAGTTAAGCGATCGTTGTCAGCGTCGATCAATTCGTTGGCGCGTCTAGTTTGGTCAGTAACCGCGTTCGGTGAGCCGGCGAACCTTACCAGCAACAGGTGCTCGACTCCGTCAGACAATTTGATCGCTTCTGCGACCTTTGGCGATAGAAGTTCGGCGGCAACGGGGAAGAGTCGCGAAGCTATGATCCGTTGCGCCTTTCTCAGAAGATCTTCGCGATCACCTTGCGCCAGAATAGTATTCGTTTCAAAAGGAAGTGGTCTTAGTTTGAAATTAACTTCAACGATTACTCCTAGCGTGCCGTAGCTGCTGGTGAATAGTTTGCAAAGATCATAGCCTGCGACATTCTTTACCACGCGGCCTCCGGCCTTTATCAAATTTCCGTCGGCCAGCACAACTTTCATTCCGATCACGTGTCTTCGCGGCGCGCCGTAACCAAACTGTTGTGCGCCTCCGAGTCCGGTCGCAACTACGCCGCCGATTGTCGCGCCTGCGTTCTCTCCGTCAGGTGGATCAAGCGGCAGCCATTGCCCCTTTTGCCCGAGCGTGTCGTTAAAGTTCTCCAGCGTCACGCCGGCTTCAGCTACGGCGACGAGGTCGGCGGGTTCGTGCTCGATGATGCGATTTAGTCTTTGCGTGCTCACGATGAGGTTGATGCAGTTCAGAGGCTGACCGGCATCAATCCAGGTCATGGCGCCGGCAGGGACAACCGACCAGCCTTCGCTTGACGCGAGTTTCATGACTTCGCAAACTTCGGCGATCGAGCCAGGCGAGATTACGAGCGGAAATGCGGAGATGGCCGACGCATCGATGCTATGAGATAGTTTTTGGTAGGCGCTATCTGAATCAAACTTCGTGTGACGCGTGTTCGACCAACCTAAGTTTGTCGAACGCTGTGGAGCAAGTGAGCTTGAAGATTGAACTTTGGAGGGTACTTGAGGCCCGGTCGCTACCGCTTCCGGTTCTGACAGGACGGTGGACCTTGGACGTTGGACGTTGGACTTTGCTTGAGACGCTTCGCCGCAGCCGCGCAGCATAGGAATGATCTTGCCGGGGTTGCACAAGCCTGTCGGATCGAATGCGGAGCGTACGCGCAGCATGGTATCCATGTCAGCATCCGAAAAGATCAGTGACAACAACTCGCGCTTGTCAAAGCCGACGCCATGTTCGCCAGTGATACTGCCGCCGGCGCGCACGCAGGTTTCCATCAACTCGCGTCCCGCTTCTTTCACGCGCTGGACTTCATCGGGAAAACGAGAGTCGAAACAAATCAACGGATGCAGGTTGCCGTCGCCGGCGTGGAAAACGTTGGCAATGCGCAACTGGTACTTGGAGGCAATGTGATAAGCAGCATCGAGTACTTCCGGCAGACGCGAGCGCGGCACCACCGCATCCTGGATCATCGAATCGGGCGAGATGCGACCGATCGCGCCGAAGGCACCCTTGCGCGCCGCCCAAAGTTTTTTCCTCTCGTGCTCGTCTCGAGCCGAGCGGCAATCACGAGCGCCGTATTGCAGGCAGATACTCTTGACACGGTCCGCTTCGTTATCGATCCCGGCTTCAATTCCATCGAGCTCGATCAGCAACGCTGCGCCTACGTCTAAAGGCAAGCCTGCGGCAAAGACGCTTGCCTCGACCGCACGAATGATCTCGCGGTCCATCATCTCCAGCGCCGCGGGCACTACGCCCGCAGCGATGATCGCTGAAACCGCGTGGCTGGCGTCGTTGACCTCGGCGAACTCCGCCAACAGCGTGCGAACAGAAGGTGGAACCGGCACCAGGCGCAGTGTCGCCTCAGTGGCAATACCAAAAGTTCCTTCCGAACCAACGAAGACGCCGAGCAGATCATAGCCGGCCGTTTCAGTTCCACCGCCGCCGAGGTCCACAACCTCGCCGCCCGCGAGTACGACGCGAAGGCCCAACACATGGTCTGTCGTCGTGCCATATTTTAGACAGTGAATCCCGCCGGCATTCTCGGCGATGTTGCCGCCGATCGTGCAGGTCGGTTGGCTCGAAGGATCGGGAACGTAGTGCAGCCCCAGGTGTGCGACCGCACGCGAGACGTGGGAGTTCACAACCCCGGGTTGAACGATGGCAATACGATTTGCTTCGTCGATTTTCAATATCTTGCGCATACGCGCGAGTTCGATCACTACGCCATCGTTCAACGCGAGAGCTCCGCCAGACAAACCTGTGCCCGCGCCTCGCGGAGTGAAGGGCACACGCTCTTGGGCCAGCAGGCGCATCACCGCGGAAGTCTCTTCAGTCGACGACGGGAAGACGACCGCGCGCGGGCGATACTTGTGTTGCGGCAAACCGTCACACTCATAGACAAGCAATTCGTCCGGCTCACTGAGCACGGCCGCACTGCCGACGATTGCGCGCAGCTCTTCGATAATGGTGTCCACGTATATTCGTTCTTATCCTGATTGGCCGCGCAATGATACATCACATCTTTGGAGTGCGCGTGACCTGTCACCGCTTTTGCCGGCTGCGACCTGTCGCAGCCTTTGTCGACGAAATCCCTGCGGAAAGCGGCGTCAAGCGGCCGAAGGCAAAAGCGGTGACAGGTCACCGCACTCCAAAGAAGAACCAAGGCCCTGACACTCGTTGCCAGCGAGCGGTGACTGATCGTAAGATGCGGTGCATCAGGTCAACTTCGCTTCC
The DNA here is from genome assembly GCA_036009285.1 of Pyrinomonadaceae bacterium. Taxonomy (GTDB): domain Bacteria; phylum Acidobacteriota; class Blastocatellia; order Pyrinomonadales; family Pyrinomonadaceae; genus PSRF01. The sequence goes on from DASYMB010000208.1 coordinate 13,353, forward strand.
CCCAGCCATAAAGTCTCTCCTTTAGTTTTCGCTAGTTGCATCCCCCTTTGAATGCGAACCAGCCGAGCGGCTACAAATTTCCTTTGAAGGATTGGTGTTCAGATGTTCAGACGAAAACTATCCGGCTGGTCCGCTGCCGCGCCAGTTGTATTGACACTTGCAATTCTTTTCGCGTTTTCATCTACGGGCGCAGAAGCAAAATCGAAGAAGCCTAAAGAGATACCGCACGGTACTCCGGTCCTGTGGCGGACACCTGCCGACATCGGCTCGCGAAACTTGTACCTGGGACCAGGCGGCGCTCGAATGAAACCCGACCTGCGCCGGATCAAGTTGATCAAAGAAGAGAAGGGTGGCTACTCGAAAAAGTTTCGCATCCGCGATGGCGCCGGGCGCGAATGGGTCGCAAAGGTAGGAAAGGAAGCGCAATCGGAAACGGCGGCGGTCAGACTCGTGTGGGCGGTTGGCTACGAAACCGAGATCAACTATTTGGTCCCGCGGCTGACAATTCCCGGCAAAGGTGAATTTGAAAATGTCCGGCTCGAAGCTCGACCCAGTTCGGAGAAGCGGCTCGACGAGTGGAAATGGAAGGATAATCCGTTCGTTGGTAGTCGTGAGTTTCAGGGTCTTAAAGTCATGATGTTGTTGCTGTCAAACTGGGACATCAAAGACTCGAATAACCAAATCGTTTCAGTCAGAGATACCAACAAACTGCGCTACATCATCAGCGATCTGGGAGCAACTTTCGGAAAGACGGGAAGCCTACCATTTTTCTGGCGCATCACGCGGAGTCGAAATAATCCCGACGATTACTACGAGGCTTCATTCGTCGAAGGTATCGAGGACAATTACGTTGACTTCCGTTATGGCGGAAGGCAGCGGGAGATATTTGACGATATCACCGTGGCCCAGGCGAGATGGATTGGCAGTTGGCTGTCGCGTTTGAGCCGCAGACAAATCAGAGATGCCTTCCGCGCGGCGAACTACACTCCGGCGGAAGAGAATATCCTGACCGATGCCGTGCTGGATCGAATAGACCAGCTCGTTAGTATTCCCTCCAGCCACAGAGAAGCCCGTCGCTGAACCTCTGACATCAGCGAGTTCCTGGAGAGTATTTGGAAGGATTAGCTCAAAGGTTGCGTGAGGAAATGCTTCCAAGCTGCGTTAGGATCTAATTTCAAGGCTACAGCCTCAAGTGAAAGCGAGGTGGCGTTCTCTCGAGTAATAAATGCTTTCAATCGCTCCGAAGACCAGATATAGATCTCAGGGACAGTTTGGGGATCGCGCCACTCGAGTTCAAAGCATACAAAAACAACAAAGTGGTGCTTTTTTGCGCTGAACTTTTCAACCGGCCACTGCGACGTACCAGTGAGAGTTTTCACGTCGATTGTGAGCGCTTCACCCGACTGCCGCACGGCAGCTATATCCACGTTATCCGGTTGCGCATACGTCAGATTGGCTTCGGCGCCCATTCGATGCAGAACTGAGAGTACATAAAACTTTGCCGCCAATTCAATATGCTTTCTACGCCCATACCACTGTGGTCGGGGCGAGCGGCTGGGTGGCACGGTAGTCGGTGCTCCCCACGCATCGGGATTGTCTGCCTCGGCAACAAGTTTTCTAAGAATTTCTGCCTCTGAGATTTTCTTTCGGGTCATACATTCCAACCAGTCTTCACTCGAATAAGGCCTCGGCGTTTTTCGTACACGATCAGTTTCAGTTTACGCCCGCCATCGGTCCGGCCCACCAATTGATAACCGCCGCTATACCGTTTGTTCCGACGCACCTCGAAACCATTCCAAATCACTTCTATCACTTCATCAGTTGTCACGTAGTGCGCGGCCAACTCATCCTCGTCAAATTCTAAGTCGAACTGCGGGATCGAAGTGCTGCCAGAAGACCACAGCAATCATTCTATCCCATTACGTCGCAGTCGTGCAGTAGGGTTTGGTCGATCCTCTCAAGCTGCCGACAGGTGCACTCACATCGCAATAATTAGGATCGATCACTTTTGGATGGTGGTGAAAAACGGAAGATTCAGATTGGGCCGACCCGCGAATAAAGTCGATAAGCGAAATAAACTAACAGCCCAACTGCAGCGGCGATCGCCGCGGCCCGTGCCTCTTGCCAGGTACTGTTGACCAGCAGCCACGCCGCTAACAGCAACGCGCAAATCGCAATGATCGTTCCGCCGGGCACGCGGAAAACTGCCGGCGGCGCGTTGCTGCGCCGGCGAAAGACGGGGAGCGAGAGGCAAGTTGCGCCGTAGGTCACCAGCCTGGCGATGGCACTTATCGTCAACGCGGCGACAAACGAACTGTTGAGAGTCAACAAAAGCATCACCAGCGCCGTGATCAGAATTGCCACGTAGGGTGTCGCAAACCGCCGGTGTACCGTCGCAATGAATGCCGGCAGTTGTCGTTGCTCGGCGATGGCGAACGGAATTCTTGAGCCTGAGAGAATCAGTATATTCAGGTTCCCCATGATCGACACGATCGCTCCCGCGGAAATGATCGAGCCTCCCGCGGTGCCCATGAATCGCGTGCCCGCGTCTGCCAGTGGCTTCTGCGATTGGGCGAGCTCGGGCAGAGTTCCCACGCAGACGATCTGAATCAGGATATAAAGAACTGCGACTACGCCGATCGCAATTAACAGCGCTCGTGGCAAATACTTTTTGGGCTCGCGAACTTCGCCTGCCGGAATCGCCGCCATCTCAAAACCAGTGAACGCATAAATCAACAGCAGCACGGATTGCGAGAAAGCGGCGGTCGTCGGCGGTGCGCCCAGCGCGAAAGCGTGTGGGTTGAGAAAAAACAAACCGACGGCGATGAAAATGATTATTGGGATTAGTTTGCCGACCGTGAAAGCGTTACTGACGATGGCAGCTTGCCGGACACCGATGAAGTTGATTGTCGTCAACAACGCGACGACGGCCGTAATGATCGAAGCACGCCAAATCGGATTTGTGGCTGAAGGCGAAAAATAACCGAGGTAAGCGACGAGCAAGTTACAGTTTGCGGCAAACGCTGTGAGACGCGCGAGCCAGATTAACCAACCAATCTCAAACGCGACTGTCGGGCCGAACGCTTCGCGAGCGTAGAGGTATGGACCGCCGGTCTCATCGAAGCGGCTGCCTACTTCCGCGAAGCAGAGGATGAAAAGTGTAACGACGATCGCGCAGACTACGAAGGCGATGAGACTGTAGCTGCCGATGAGCGAAAAGACCTTCGAGGGCAAGCCGAAAATTCCCGCACCGATAATTCCGTTGATCGCAATCGCCACCAGGTCCCAGCGGCGAATACCGCGGATCAGTCCCGCCTCTCGCGTTTCTGCCGATACTTTTGCCATTTCGTTGCTTATAATCTAAATCGCTCGCTGACACAATCGATTCAATTTAGAATAGTCTCCTGAATTCAACTCTGTGCATCCTCCGTGTTCTCTGTGTCTCTGTGGTGAATTTTATTAGTGATTCTCTCCATAGCTGCACACAGAACAGGGAGAACGCACAGAGATAATTCAAACCAGGCCACTAAAAACCCGAATACCATTCACGACCATGAACCGAAAAACTGGCTACCTTCTCGCTATCGCTTGTCTCCTTGTTTCTGCTTCGCTGTCGCCAACTTTCACGCAAACTCAATCGGGCGCAAAAACTCCCTCATCGCGTTTGCAATCTCTCGTGGATGAAGCGGCCAGGAAAGCGCTGGAAAAGTTTGCCGACAAGAAACTTGAAGAGAAGCAGCTCTCGATCACGCTGATCGACCTTCGCGACCCGGCGCATCTGTCTCAGGCGAGCTTTCGCGGAAACGAGCGGGTTTATCCGGCCAGTGTGGTGAAACTCTTTTACCTGGCCGCGGCGCATCGTTGGCTTGAGGACAAGAAGATTGAGGACACGGACGAATTGCGTCGCGCTTTGAAAGACATGATTGTTGATTCTTCGAATGAGGCGACGCAGTACGTGGTCGATGTGATCACGCATACGACGGCGGGCTATGAGTTGCCGCCGCAGGAGATGGCAGAGTGGCAGGATAAGCGCAATGCGGTGAATCGTTATTACTCTTCGCTCGGGTACAGCAACATCAACACGAATCAGAAAACGTTTTGCGAAGACGCGTATGGTCGTGAACACGTATCGCGCGGGCCAAACGGTGAGAACCGGAACAAACTGACGACGGACGCTACGGCCCGTTTGTTATCAGAGATGGTCACCGGAAAAGCGGTAAGCCCGGGGCGTAGCGCGCAGATGATGGAACTGTTGAAGCGCGACTATACAGGAACGAGCAAAGATGCAGACGATCAGGGACACGGCTTCACCGGAATTGCGCTTCAGGGAATGGAGGGAGTGCGGCTGTGGTCGAAGGCGGGCTGGACCAGCACTACGCGACACGACGCTGCCTATCTGGAATTGCCCGATGGTTCGAAGTTTGTGCTGGTGGTCTTCACTACCGATCATGCAAATGAGCGCGAGATCATTCCGACCGTGGCGCGAGTGGTGATTGATGGGATTAAGGTTGTGAAGTAAAGCAAACTGTTAGTTTGCGATCGCCGGCTGCCACTTTGCTTGAGAGGAATTCCGCCACCGCAACTAACAGTTTGCGTTACGGCTGCTTTGTCAGCTACATGACTAACGATCTTTCAAAACACCATCAACCGCTCGGCGATCTATTTGCCTGGCCCACCGCCGCGCTCGAGTGGAATCGCTACCGATTGAGCGCCGAGCAGATCGAGTCATATAAAACCAACGGCTACCTCGCCGGCATACGTTTACTTACTGACAATCAGGTTGAAGTATTGCGTGGCGAGCTGGAACAACTTGCCGATCCAACCAGTGCGAGCAGCCAACTCTTCTACGAGTATCATTCGAACGAATCGATCGACCCGCTAAAGACGCTCTTCCATGCCCTGGGCGCATGGCGCGTGGCCACCGGCTTTCACGATCTGCTGTGGAACCCGGCATTCCTGGTGCCGGCCTCACAACTCCTCAGAGGGCCGGTGCGCTTCTGGCACGATCAGATTTTCTACAAGCCGGCCCATCGCGGCGGCGTAGCGCCTGGCATCAGGATTATTCTTACTGGACGCGGATTAAGCCCATGGCCCATCTCTCCTGCTGGATCGCCCTTGACGATTCAACGCGCGCGAACGGCTGCGTTCATTACGTTCCGGGAAGCCAGCGCTGGAACCTGCTCCCCATTACAGGCCTAACCGACGACATGAATTCGATTCGGAGTGTCTTG